>CAMYUW010000009.1 GCA_947302275.1 uncultured Prevotellaceae bacterium | reverse complement strand
GACAAGAGTTCATCAAGATGGAGATGGGTATTCCTGGTCTGCCCGCTGCCAAGATAGGTGTCGAGGCACAGATCAAGGCGCTGCAGAACGGCTGCGCCCGTCTGTATCCCGCTCTGCCCGGTGAGCCCATGATCAAGGAGGCCACCTCGCGCTTCATCAAGGCGTTTATCGACATTGACATTCCCGCCGAGTGCTGTATTCCCACCGTCGGTTCGATGCAGGGCACCTTTGCTTCGTTGCTCACCATCACCCAGAGCAACAAGAAGAAAAACAAGGCCTTGTTTATTGACCCCGGTTTCCCCGTGCAGAAACTACAGCTGGAAATTCAGGATGTCCCCTACGAGACCTTTGACATCTACGAGTTCCGCGGTCCCAAACTGCGTGCCAAGCTCGAAGAGTATATGGCCAAGGGCGATGTTTGCTGTCTGATCTACAGCAACCCCAATAATCCTGCTTGGATTTGCTTGACCGACGACGAGTTGCGTGACATTGGCGAGCTGGCCACCAAGTATGATGTTATCGTGCTTGAAGACCTGGCTTATTTCGCCATGGACTTCCGTCTGGACATCAGCAAGCCTTTTGAGCCCCCCTTCCAGCCCAGCGTGGCCAAATATACCGACAACTACATCATGCACATCAGTGGAAGCAAGGCCTTCTCCTATGCCGGCGAACGCATTGCGATGACGTGCATCAGTCCGACGATTTTCCATCGCCACTATCCTGATTTGTCGGCCCGCTACGACGGACTGCCCTTCGGCAAGGTGTTTATTACCCGCACACTCTATGCCCTGTCATCGGGCACGAGCCACAGCGCCCAGTATGCGCTTGCCGCTATTATGGATGCTGCCAGCAACGGTGAGTACCACTTCCGTGACGATGTTATCGTCTATGGTCAGCGTGCCCACAAACTGAAGGAGATTTTCACCCGTCACGGCTTCCGCATCGTCTATGGCATGGACGGTGACAAGCCCATCGCCGACGGCTTCTACTTCACCATCGGTTACGGCAACATGACCAGCGGTGAGTTGGCTAGAGAACTGATGTATTACGGCGTGAGCGCTATCTGCTTGGCCACCACCGGCTCCTGGCAGGAAGGTCTGCGTGTGTGCACCTCGTTCATCCAGGATCATCAGTACGAAATCCTCGACGAACGCATGGCTATCTTTGCCGAGAACAACCCCATTGAATAAGTTAGGAGTTAGAAGTTAATATCAGCCCTAAAGCCTAACGCCTAAGATGAATTGTTAAGAAACTGTATTTTATCAAATACATGCACAATAATGAGGATGTGTCAACAAACTGGCACATCCTCACTTTTCTGTTTATATTAGTCTTTCATTGTTATTTGCCGGGAGTCATGACAATCTCGATCATGTTGCCTGTAGTCAGCAGTTTGCGGGCAAAGGCTGAGATGTCCTCGGGAGTCAGGGCTTGAATGATTTGTACGTCGTCGTTGCCGAGATCGATTTCACCGGTTGAAGCATAGTGCTCGATGGCTCTCATCCAGTAGAAGTTGTCATTGCTGTTTCGGTTCGCATAGAAATTGAGTTTCTCTTGCTTGAATTCCTCAAAGCTGGCTTCATCAATGTGCTCGCAGGCCTTTGTCATTTCCTCCTTCATAATATGGACGGCTTCGTCGGCAAACTCAGGCTTGAGGGTAACAAAGGTGTGGACCTCGGTGAAAGGTATATCGCCCTGCATGTAGTGCTGATGATTGCCTCCCACTTCATGATAGACGCCAGCGTTATCAACACGGATTCTTTCACGGTATCTTTTAAATTTGAGGATATCGCTCAGAATATTTGCCTTGATGTCATTCTCAAAGCTATACGGGATCTGGGTGTTAATCCACCTGATGTTGATCTCTGCTCGGGGATCATCCATCTTGTGGGTAAAGTGGCAGATGGTTTCCCGTTGGGGGTAAGTGGCTACATTGACCCAGTTGGACTTCACAGCCTTGTTGGCTGGCAGCGAGGCGATGTATTGCTCAATGAGCGGACAGATGGCAGCCTCGTCAAACGAGCCAATGATTACGAAGGTATAACCCGCGGCATTGGCAGTGCGTTCTCGGGCAATCTCGAGGATGCGGTCGTAGTTGAGACGTGCCACATCTGTTGACTTGAAAATCTTGTCGCGCCAGTTGTGGTCAGACGTGATACTCATGATAGAGTCCATAAACACATCTTCCCCAAAAAACAAGAGGTCGGGACTCTGCTCATCCTCCTTGAGTTCCTTTTCCATGGCCTTGATGAGCGAGTTATAGCTGTTCTCATCCTTGGTCACATCGGTGAATTGCAGATAAGCAAGTTGGAAAAGGGTTTCCAGGTCTTTAACAGTGGATGAGCCCCAGAGTGCGTCCTCATAGGTGTCCATGCTAAAGCCCATTTCAATATTCTTGCCATCGAGGGCATGCTTTAACTCCATATTGCTGAAGCCGCCTAATCCGCTGGCTTTAATGACAGCGTTGAATCTCTCGCAGTTGGCCCAATCCTTCTGGCCATACAACGAGCTGCCACCGCGTTGCGTGGCGTGCATCCAGATATTGTCAGGCTCGTAATCGGTGTGCTTGAGCAGCACACGCACCCCATTGCTCAGTTCAAGATCCTTGACACCAAGGGCCTCATTGAAACTCTCCTTGACGATTTTGCCCTTTTGGGGCAGTTTAGACATTAGGATCTTCTGATTTACATTATCGGCCATCATCACGTTGGCGCATAATGCTGCGGACAGTAGTAGCAGCATAATGGAAATACTCTTCATTCTCATAGTCATTGCAGTTTATGGTTGTTGATACTAGTTTCGATTGAGGAAGGACACCGCGTGTCCTGATTACTCGTCACAAAAGTAAATATTCGCTACAAGTATGTCAAAATTATTTTGCTGAAAAATGCCGACACGCTATCCGATTTGCATTTTTGTGTAAAAATATTTTACACTCTTAGCCAAATATCTCCCCAACAAATGAATTAAAGGGTAAGACATAATGAATTCCTGCTGACGTACACACCTGTAGTCGCGGACAGAATTGGAAAACGACAGGTTCAACAAATTCAAAACCCTCGAAAATGAATAAATTGTATTTATTGTTTTCCTTTTCTAAATGTTATTGTTGGGGCTGTTGTTTTGGGGACTAGAATTCGAAGCCCAGATTGATGTATATGGAGACTTGCTTGGTGAGGTCGCTCCAGCCAATGGAACCGCCCAGGGGGCCGAGGATGCTGTTGTAGGCATAGGCGAGTTGGGCACCCCAGATGGGTTTCCTCTTGAAGATGCGGTCCGCTTTTTCGCTATGCATGGCGGCGTCTCCCTTAATCATCATGTAGTGCTCCTTGAACAGGCGCTGTTGCACCTTGAGGCCTGCAACCAGTAATTTACTGTCAATGAGATGGCAGTGGCCGAAGCCAGAGAATGGCAATTGCTGGGCATAATAGATGCCGCCGCGGTTGCCGCCCAGCATGTTCAAGGTAGTGGCGGGCAGGTCTTTGCCAAACATCATGCGTCCATAGACCATGGGTTGCAGATGGGTTGTGCTGGTCAGTGGCAGTGTCATGCGCCAATGGGCTGCTACTTCGCTGAAGCCTGCATGGCCCTTCCATTGGGCGAAATTGTCAGTGTAGTAGGCATATTGTACCTCGGCACGCATGCCTCGGTTGGTAAAATACCAGTGGTCCTCGGTGTTGTACCGTGCGCTGGCATGGTAGTTGAAGTAGTATTCGAAATCCTTGAAGAGGTGTTTGTAATTCGAGAAATAATCGACGCTATACTGGCTTGACAGTATATCGTAGTGGTGGTAGTGTTCCCAAGAGATGCCCAGGTCGAAGTTGAAGTTGAAGGCATCGAGCGAAAGCAGGGTGGCATTGGCCTTCTGATAGATGAATTTTATGTTGTCTGAACGGTACTTCCCCATATACAGGTCAATGTTCTCATGCCAGATTTCATAAGACAGGCCGATCTTGCGGTGTTGCTTGGGCATCATGTTCCAAGCCAGGCGGCCCATGGTGCGCTTGCCCAGCCTGAGCGTGAGATCCAGCGTCTTATCCAGTTTGTTGCCGAAGTAATAGGTCGCGCCAACCTGGGCGGCTACCAGTTCCTCGTTGTCATAGCGCAGACCCACGCTCGCCTTGATGGAGTTCTTGGCATTCTCCTCATTTACGAGTTTGCCGGCTTGGGTGTTATCTATGTCTTCCAGGTTGATGATGCTGTAATCGGGCCTGTAGTCCTCGGGTACACCGACCATTCTCTTCAGTATCATGATGGAATCCATCTGGGCCCTTGTGGCTTCCTCGCCGCGCTTGATCAGTTCCTTGATGGCTGAGCGATAAAAGTGAGCTGCGGAATAACCTCTAACAGGTACACGGATGATGAGGTCGCAATACTTGTCATTTTCATCGCTGCGGTTGTGAATGTCGGCTCCCACCGAACGCTCCAAAATATCGGACGTAGAGTAATATTTATCATTCAGGCCCAAATCTGTCCTGATACCAATGACGATGTCGGCTCCCATCTTGCGCGCCAGGTCGGCAGGGAAATTGTTCTTGGTGCCGCCGTCAACTAGGATATAAGGATCCATTCTCACTGGGGCAAAGACACCGGGCACTGCCATGCTGGCGCGGATTGACCTGGCCAGCGAACCATGATCGAGCACCACCTCGCTGTCGGTGATCAGGTCGGTCGCAATGCACCCGAAAGGGCGGGGCAGCGACTTGAAGTCGATGTCCTCGGGTTGGCGCAGGTAGTGGCGCAAGGTTTTCTCGACGTTGATTCCTCGGATGAAGCCTCCTGCCAGCGTGTCCTGGCTTTTGTCAAGGAAGATGCGGTAGTCAAACAGGTAGATATTTTGTTTCTCTCGCTCGTCAAGCGTCTGGTTTCTCATCGACAGGCGGTCGCGCAGGATGTCGCCCCAGTCCATGCTGTTGATAATTTCTTCGATATCGGCCGCATCATAGCCCACGGCATACATGCCGCCGATGATGCTGCCCATTGACGTGCCAGTGACCATATCGATAGGCATGCCGGCCTCTTCCAGCACCTTGAGTGCACCGATGTGAATGGTGCCCATTGCGCCGCCACCGCATAAAACAACGGCCACTTTCTTGCGCTTGGTGGGTATGGGCTGGGCAACAATGCCGATAATTGTCAGCAACATGATAAGGGAAATAAGGACTCGTTTCATAGATGGTATTGTTTTTTGGGGCAAAATTATATATTTTTTTGATGAAAATCTTTACCTTTGTGGATTAAATCAAACCTTTACAACATTATGAAGACTTATCTTGTGACTGGAGCAGCCGGATTCATCGGCTCGAACTTTGTGAAATACATCCTCAGTAAGTATGGTGACAATATCGAGGTGATCATCCTCGATGCATTGACCTATGCCGGCAACCTCGCTTCGATTAAGGACGAGATTGAGCGGTCTAATGTCACATTTGTCCGTGGCGACGTTCGTGACCATGAGCTGGTGCAGGGAATTATGCAGGAATTTGATGTGGACTACATCGTCAACTTTGCCGCTGAGAGCCATGTGGACCGCAGCATCACCAATCCGCGCCTTTTCTTGGAAGTAAACATTTTGGGAACCCAGAATATGCTCGACTGCGCCCGTGAGGCATGGTTCCTTGGCAAGGATGCCCAGGGACGCAACACCTATGCACCAGGCAAGAAATACCTCCAGATTTCGACCGACGAGGTTTACGGTTCGCTCTCAAAGGACTATGACGAGCCGCATGAGCTTGAGGTGAGCGATGATGTGCGTGAGGTCATCGAGGGCCGTACCGATCTCAAGACTTATGGCCGCCAATTCTTTACCGAAGCAACTCCGCTGGCACCCCGCTCTCCTTATTCGGCCAGCAAAACCAGTGCCGACCTGATTACGATGGCCTATCACGAGACCTACGGACTGCCCGTGAATATCACTCGTTGCAGCAACAACTACGGTCCATATCACTTCCCCGAGAAACTCATACCTCTCATCATCAAGAATATCCTTGAAGGCAAGAAACTGCCCGTCTATGGCAAGGGTGAGAACGTGCGTGACTGGCTCTACGTCGAGGATCACTGCAAGGGCATAGACCTGGTTTTGCGCCAGGGCACCGTTGGTGAGGTATATAATATCGGTGGATTCAACGAGGAGAGCAATATTAACATCGTCAAGCAGGTTATTGCCATCATTGCGCGCATCATGCATGAGGAACCCGAATACCAGCAGTTGCTCAAGTGTGACCTCGACGTCATCAATAATGACCTTATCGAGTTTGTCACCGACCGTCCTGGCCACGACATGCGTTATGCCATCGACCCCAGCAAGATAGCACGCGAACTCGGTTGGTACCCTGAGACCCCCTTCACTGTCGGCATTGAGAAGACCATCCGCTGGAACCTCGACCACCAGCCCTGGGTGAACAGCGTCACCAGCGGCGACTACCAGAAATACTACGAAGAAATGTACGGCAATCGGTAAGTTCCACTAGATCTTGTGATCTTTAAAACAGTGATAGTTCATTATGAGATATCGGGTGGTTTTTGAGTACCAGAGCGAGGACTCGTCGATGAGCGATGTGTACAACTGCAAGGACGAGCAGTCAGCCATGGATAAGTTTGCCGAATTGTGCGATATGCTGGAGCATAGCATCGACCCAACCGATCCCACTGGATGGGAGGTTGTCGATGAGCTGGATAATTATAGCATTATTAACCGCGAGGAGGGTATCTTCGGTTACGTCCGCTTGCTAGAGGGTTAAGAGGGGGACTTAAATATCCGATTGTTGAATCAGTTTGTCAATCATATTGACAGCGTCCTTGATGCTGATTGTTCCATTTTGGTCATAATCAGCCTTGTAGCTATTGAAGCCCTCAGGCTTTGCCCCTAGCAGGTAGTCAATGAGGATAATGATGTCATTGATGCTGAACTTCCTGTCAAAGTTCAGGTCACCTTCGGGATAGGGGACAAAAATACGCTCGTCAAGAAAAGCGATGTGGCGGGTCCACCAGTCGCTCAGGTATTCGTATTCTGTATCAAAGTTCATCACATGGTACCCCAAGTCAATGCCGCCGGTCCATCGCCTGATTTCACGTTGGTCGGCTCCACACGCTTTCATCTCGTCAAAATAAACTTTGTATCGAGCCATGATGCTGTCGGGGTTGAAGACAGTGGAACGAAGTTCCCAGTAGCGTTCAGTAGCCAGCCCATGGAATGAAGAATCCAGTTCGCACAGACGTTTGAATACCTGATGTTCGCTTAACATGGTCTTGTAGAAGTCCACTTCAGGGCCCACTTCTGCGTGATGGTAATTGTTGATGCTGTTGCTCCAGTATTGTCCCTGAGTGCAGTCCAGATCCCAGATGCCGATTGTCAGTCGGGGGTCGGTAGCGACATCATAGCATGCATAGTAGAGATTTTTGCCGTAATTGTCAGGCGCTTGCATCAGAATCGTGAAGAGGTAATAGTCTCGGAATACCGGGATGTCAAAGTAATACTCGGCACTGTCAAGAAATTCCGCGTCAGTTGAGTTCATGGTGAAATAAATCGCGTCATGCAGCGTCTGGTAATTGGTCGGGGTTACGTCATCGATGTTGGGGTACTTGATGACAAACTCGTCCCAGTTCTTGCTCGTGGCGTCAAAAGCGGGTAGCTCTTTGAATAACGTGGTAGAAGTCAGTTGCATGGGCTTCCACAGGCCTCCGTGGAACTCTCCTTTTTCATAATCATATTGCTTGAGTTTCATCTGCTGGCGGTCCATGTGCTCGTTCAGGCTGTAAATGCCCATGTATTCATCATTGACGAAGACCTCGACAAAATCGCCACGGAAGTAGTTGCGGACCGTTTTTGGCTCATAGGCGGCATAGTAGGGAGCAGAACCGAAATCTGCCCAGATATCCTTGCAGACACGGTTGCGCACACGGGCGAAGTCAATCTGACCGGCATCCAGTCGCCAATGGAAATCACTGCGCAGCCCGAAGAAAGACTTGTTCATCTTGGTGCCATCCTCGTTGTAGAACTTCAGATGGTAATTGCGCTTCTTGCGTTCGGCGTGGGTCGTGGAACTGCCTGCCCAGCGCACGCGGGAGCTGATGGTCTCCTGCAGGCTTGAGTCGGGGTGGGTATAGACTACCGTACCAGTCGCATATGGGCGCTTGATAAATGTGCCATAGATTTGAATCACGGGCCAGTAGGTGAACTGGATGTCGGCATTGATGGTTTTGCTTCCGTCAACAGCATGCAGATGATAGGTTGCTCCAGGCTGCACGTTATTGAAGGTCACACTGTCGCTGATCTCCACGCCATCGATGGAAAACTGCGTGACAGTTTCGCTCAGGGTTACTGATGCGGTATAGTCGTTGCCAAATACTGCCATGGGTACTGATATCAGCCAGGTGCCAGTCAAGTTATCGACAGCGGCTTTCTTGCCATTGAACAAAACCTCTGCCGATGCCGTCATGACAGAGAGAGTAAGTGCTAAAAACGAAATGATGATACTCCTTATCATTGTCGATTATTTAGGGTTATCTGGTGGGTTAATGTCTTTTAGACCGCAAAGATAGATATTATTGCTCAATTCGCCCAAATTTATGCCAGCCTTTTCTGAATGATTGTGGATTCATCGTTTGTTTATGGTCATTTTTGTTAGGATGAAGGCTGATGCCAATGGGGGTATCCTGTCAGTCGAGGGTGACGATTTGTCACCTTTAATATAATGGCATGGGTTTTGAGGTGGAATGGGGCAGAATAGACAATTCAAAAATCAAAAACTACAATAAATTATGCCAAAAGGAACTATTGGGGTAACGACGAACAACATCTTCCCCGTTATCAAAAAATTTCTGTACAGTGATCATGAGATTTTCCTGCGTGAACTGGTGAGCAACGCTGTTGACGCAACTCAAAAGCTGAAGACCCTGCAAGGTGCGGGCGATTTTAAAGGCTCGACCGAGGGCCTGCGTGTCAACGTTGCTGTGGACAAGGAGGCTGGAACGCTCACGGTGAGTGACAGCGGTATCGGCATGACAGCCGATGAGATCGACAAATATATCAATCAGATTGCCTTCTCGGGTGCTGAGGAATTCCTTGAAAAATATAAGGACAACGCCAATGCCATTATCGGCCATTTCGGCTTGGGCTTCTACTCGGCCTTCATGGTGGCCAAGAAAGTGGAAATTCGCACGCTGAGTTGGCAGGAGGGTGCCAAGGCCGTGAGCTGGACCTGCGACGGCTCGCCTGAGTTTGAAATGCAAGACTGTGACAAGACCGAGCGCGGTACCGACATCATCCTCACCCTCGATGACGATGAGAAAGAATTCCTCGAAACTGCCCGCATCGAAGGCCTGTTGAAGAAGTATTGCCGTTTCCTGCCCGTGCCCATCATCTTCGGCAAAGAACAGGAGTGGAAAGACGGCAAGTATCAGGATACCGACAAGGACAAGGTCATCAACGACGTTGAGCCGCTGTGGTCGCGCATGCCCGCCGACCTCAAGGATGAGGACTATCTCAAGTTCTATCATGCCATTGAACCGATGCAGGACGATCCTCTGTTCTGGATCCACCTCAACGTGGACTATCCTTTCACCTTGACGGGTATCCTCTATTTCCCCAAGATCAAGAACAATCTCGACATCCTCAAGGACCGCATTCAGCTCTATTGCAATCAGGTGTATGTCACCGATAGCGTCGAGGGCGTTGTGCCCGACTGGCTGATGCTGCTGCAAGGCGTCATCGACAGTCCTGACATCCCCTTGAACGTATCACGCAGCTACCTGCAGAGTGACCGTGCCGTCAAGAAGATTTCGACCTATATCACCAAGAAAGTTGCTGCACGCCTTGAAGAAATCGCCAAGAACCAGCCTGACGAATTTGAGAAGAAGTGGAACGACATTAAGATTTTCATCGAGTACGGCATGTTGAGCGATGAAAAGTTCTGCGATTCCGGCCTCAAGTTTGCCTTGCTCGAGAATACCGACGGCAAGTTCTTCAAGATTGAGGACTACCGCAAACTCGTCGAGGGCGAGCAAAAAGACAAGGACGGCAACATCATCTGCCTGTACGCCACTGACAAGGAGACCCAGTATGCCTACATCAAGGCTGCCACCGACAAGGGCTATGACGTATTGCTGATGAACGGCGAACTGGACGTTCACTTCCTGAGCATGTTGGAGCAGAAGCTCGACAAGGACAAAATACGCTTCGTGCGTGTGGACAGCGATGTGCTTGACAATCTCATCCGCAAGCAGGACGACAGTAAGCCACAGTTCACTCCCGAACAGCAGGAAATCGCCCAGACCTTGTTCAAGTCGCAGATTCCACCCGTCGAGAAGGCCGAGTTTATGGTTGGCTTTGCTGCCATGTCGCCCGATGACAAGCCCGTGGTGATCACTCAGGCCGAGTACATGCGCCGCATGAAGGAGATGGCTCGTTTCCAGCCCGGCATGAGCTTCTATGGCGAGATGCCCGACATGTATGGCCTGGTGCTCAACACCAAGCACCCGCTCATCCAGAAGGTCGTTGAACAGGCCGAACAGGCGCTTGAGGCCGAACTCAAGCCGGTCACTGAGGAAATCACGGCCACCCAGAATGTCGTCAAGGCCATCCGTGACCTGGACAAGGACAACAAGGGCGTGCCCGAAGACAAGAAGAAGGATCTTGAGGAGAATGAGAAACAACTCGAGGAGTTGCGCAAGAAGAAAGAAAACATAGTCGTGGCTTATGCTGCAGGCGACAGCCGCGTTCACCAGCTCATCGACATCGCACTGCTGAGCAATGGTATGCTCAAGGGCGAGGGACTGGACCGTTTCTTGAAGCGTTCCATCGGTCTGCTCAAGTAAATTTCAGAATATTGGTATTGCATCCAGGGGTTGCCTCACGAGGTGGCCCCTGGATGATTTATATAAGGTATTATTGTGGAGGATTGGATGATAATGACTATCTTTGTCACACCTTATATTACACAGGAGTTTAACCTTAAATAATATGGATTATGAAGAATCTGCTTGCCGCAGTTGTTTTGATGTTCATTTCAGTGGGCGCCTGGTCCCAGGTTCCGCAGTTCACATCAACAGACTATGAAGACTGGGTGTATAACAATCCCTCCATTGAACTGAATACAACCAATATCCTTGCTAACAGGATTGTGCTTTATACCACCAGTACGGGGTTGATCCAGGATTTGATCTCTCCAGTGTTTGACAGTTATGCGGGCCAGACGATCGACATGAGTTTGATTTTCGTCACCGACCAGTGGAAAAGCGCTAGCTTTGTCAAGAGTAAGGTGGCCTTGACTGCCGCTCTGCTTGATGAGCAGGGTGCTACCGTCGATTCGGTAACGTGGGTGCCAACTGATATCAGCCGGTATAACTACCTGAACATGTCGTTGAGGGTGTCGAGGACCTTGAGAAACGCGCGTTTGCGTTTCGTCTCATGGAAGGCCGATGTCATCAGTAGCGGTGCCATCCGTCAGATAAATGCAACCTCGGCCCTGCGTGGCGACGTGAACCTCGATGGCGAGGTGACCGTGGCCGATGTCAATGCCATCATTGATGTCATCGTCAAGGATGAACCCGATCCGGAACTGCTCTCACTTGCCGATGTCAACCAGGATGGCGAAGTTTCTATCGCCGATATCAATAATGTGGTGGATATCTTACTCAGATGAGGCCAAAATCGTTAAAATGATAGGTTTTAAAGGGCGATGGATAATAATTTTGTGTGAAAATTTGTATAATTCGATTTTTGTTTATACTTTTGCTTGATTTATTAGCGTTAAGGCCCAGATTAGGTTTAGAAGGGAAGAAGAAATTACAAATTGTTGCGAGAGACAGCCAATTTGCAGCGGAAAATTCCTTAATAAACGTTAAATTTTGGCCGTATTAGAAATTTGTATTACTTTTGCCAAAAATTTTGTCTAATAGTTTTTAATAAATTTATTTAAAATGAAAAAGATTATCTTGACTTTAGCCCTTCTTATGGGCGTATTTGCTGCTCAGGCTCAGTCTCTGGAGCAGAACAAGTTCTTTGACAACTGGTCGGTAACCCTGAAGGGCGGTGCTATCATGCCGTTCCAGGGCTATGCATTCTGGCCCAGCGCTCGTGGCATCTTCGGTATGGAGATCCGCAAGCAGCTCACTCCGGTCTTCGGTCTGGGCGCTGAGGGTGAGGCTACCATCAACACCACCAGCTGGTGCAAGGAGCCCAACTACTGGGGACCCAAGAGCCCGAACATCATCGACCACACCATGGCCGGTCTGTTTGGTACCGTAAACCTGGGTAACCTCTTCGCTGGCTATGCTGGCAAGCCCCGCTTCTTCGAGCTCGAAGGTGTGATCGGCGCTGGTTGGTTGCACGCTTTCCACCGCACCGAGTCTGCCAACATCTACGGCAACGACTACAACAGCTGGTACACCAAGGCTGGTGCTAACCTGAACTTCAACTTCGGTGAGAACCGTGCTTTCACCTTCAGCTTGAAGCCCGCTGTTGTTTGGGACATGAATGGTGACATCATGATGCCCTATCGTCACAACACCAACGCCCGCGCTGAGTGGACTGGCGAGCCCCGCAATGGCAAGAGCCAGATGAACGCTAACCACGCTGCTGTAGAACTTGAGGCTGGTCTGACTTACCACTTCAAGGGTAGCAACGGCGAGCGTTACATCACCTTCTGCCCCTACAAGTACAGCCAGGATGACATCGATGCTCTGAACGGTCAGATCAACGGCCTCCGCAACCAGCTCAATGGTCTGCAGGGTGACCTCGATGCTGCTAACGCACGCAACGCTCAGCTCCAGCGCGATCTGGATGCTGCTCGCAAGGCTCCCAAGCCCCAGGCTGAGGTAATTGACAACACCGCTAAGTACATGAATGTTCTCGTGCACTTCAAGGTTAACAAGACCAACATCACCGCTGATCAGCAGCCCAATGTTGAGCGCGTTGCCATGTACCTCAAGAACAACCCCACTGCCACTGTTGACATCAAGGGTTATGCTTCTCCCGAGGGTCCCCACGACAACAACATCCGTCTGGCCAATGGCCGTGCCGAGGCTGTGAAGAACATGCTCATCAACAAGTACAAAATTGATGCTAGCCGCATCAATGCTCAGGGTTGTGGTGAGACCGACATGTTCCAGGAGCTCAGCTGGAACCGCGTTTCGATCTGCGAACTCATCGTTAAGAAGTAATTCTTGACCTGATCGATCGAACGAACGTTCAAGTAAAAAATCGCCCCGTTGACATCTGTCAGCGGGGTTGATTTTTTTGTGGTAGATGGTCTATTTGAGCATCCTCATGTGCTCCTGGTCGAGAAGTTTGCCGTAACGCTCGCGGATGATGCGACCCACGGCGTCACCGCGGTTGATGCGCTCAACGGTGATGCGTTGCAACGAGTCGTTCAACAGGCTGTCTTGGCGCACCATGCGCAGTTCGTCATCGCGTTTGAGCGTCGAGTCGGCAGCCATGTTGAGGTACTCCTGCCAGGTGGCCACACGCGTATCCATGATGCTGTTGCGCTGATTGATGTAGTGAAGGTATTGGCTATTCTGCGGGCTGCCTGTGATGTTCCAGGAGCCAGGCTTGATGGTGATGCGGGTTACACCGTTCTCGAGAACAAAGTAGAAAGGTTCCGTCGAGTCGTTGTCCCAGCGGATGAGTGCGACTTTGGGCTTGTCGGTCTGGCCGGTAAACGTGAATGTGCCATTGGTGCTGCGGGAGATGCCGCACACCCTCAACTGCCCATAAGCTTCCTCAAGCACCAGCAGGGTGGCACTGTCGTGTTTCAATGCATTATCGATGCTGCATGTAATGCGGTAGTCTAGGCCGTGAGAGTGGTTGTCACAGCCCGTCATGGCCATGATGCCCAGAAACGTCGCTACAGTCAATAAGATCTTTTTCATGGCCGCAAAAATACGAAATCTTTTGAAATCTCAATAGAAAAGCATATCTTTGCGACTAAAATAGAGTATTTACCAATTTACCATTGACAATGAAAATGACAAAACGACAAGGCTGGGCGCTATGGCTCATAGCGCTCGTGGCGCTCCCCTTGATGGCTCAGAAGCAGTTCACGCTAGAGGACTTGAACTTTGGGGGCAACAATTACCGTAATATGATTCCCAAAAACCGATCGCTCACTTGGTGGGGCGATCAGTTGATTCGCATGTCTGGCGACACCTGCTGGACCGTCAATGTGACAAGCGGCAAGGAAAAAGTGCTTTTCACGGGTGAAAGACTCAATAAACGGGCAGGCTTGAACGCCGACTCCTTGAAGGTGAAGAGCTTTGAATCGTTCCCCTATGCCAGCGAACCGCTAGTACTCGGCTGGAGCGATACCGATCGCGTGCTGGTCAACTTCAAGACGGGCAAGGTCGTGTGGAGGCAACCTTTCAACATGGATGCTCAGGCAGCCGAGTGGAACAAGTCGAGTCGTGCTACGGCATTTGTCAAGGGCGATAACCTCTATGTCACCGATGGCAAGGGTGGTACCCGCCAGGTGACCAGCGACGGGTCGCGCGACATGGTCTATGGCCAGAGTGTGCATCGCAATGAGTTCGGCATCGAAGGTGGCCTGTTCTGGAATCCGCAGGGAACCCGATTGGCTTTCTACCGCATGGATCAGAGCATGGTGACCGATTATCCCTTGATTAACGTTCCCGAGCTGGATGACAGCACGCAAGTGATTGCGACCCCTGCTCCCGAGAAATACCCGATGGCGGGTCAGACTTCCCACCTTGTGTGGGTGGGTGTGCTGGACGTGGCCACGGGTGATACCGTCTATCTCAAGGCGGGTGATCCCACCGACCGTTATTTCTCCAACATCAGTTGGAACCCTGACGGCAATATCGTCTATATGATGGAGGGTAACCGTGACCAGAATATGGTGGATCTGGTGGCCTACGACGCTGTTACGGGCAACCGGATCAATACGCTGTATCACGAGGCTCATCCCAAGTATGTGGAGCCTCAGCACCCCGTTACTTTCCTGCCCTGGGACAAGGAGAAATTTATCCTGTGGAGCGAGAGGGACGGATACAATCACCTTTACCTCTATGACACGGCTGGCAGACTCGTGAAACAGCTCACTAATGGTAATTGGGTAGTAATGGACTTGCTGGGCTTTGATACCGAGCGTCAGGCCCTTATCATCAGTGCCAGTGCCGACAATCCCATTCAGCAGAATCTCTACCGCGTGGATGTCACCACGGGCCAAATGACCCGTGTCGATGAGGGCGGAAAAGGCTGGCACAGCGGACGTCTGAGTGCCAGCGGTCGCTACCTCATCGATAATTACCAGGAGCCCGACGTGCCCCGCAATATCGCCATTGTCGATACCCGAAACAACAAGCAGATGCGATATTTCACTGCACCCGATCCCTGGCAGGGTTATAGTGTACCAGAGTACCGTTGCGGCAGCATCAAGGCGGCCGATGGCGTTACTGACTTGTATTACCGCATGGTGATGCCTGTCGATTTTGACCCCGCGAAAAAGTATCCTACAGTGGTCTATGTCTATGGTGGCCCGCACGCCCACAACGTGGATGCCCGTTGGCACTGGAGCAGCCGCAGCTGGGAGACCTATATGGCTCAGCGTGGTTATCTGCTATTCATCCTTGACAACCGTGGCAGTGAGAACCGCGGCCGTGACTTCGAGCAGGCCACATTCCGCCAGTTGGGTCAGGTCGAGATGCAGGATCAGATGTGTGGCGTGGATTTCCTGCGCACCCTCAACTATGTTGATACTGCACGTCTGGGCGTGCATGGCTGGAGCTTCGGAGGCTTTATGACGATCAGCCTGATGACTAATTATCCCGACGTCTTTAAGGTGGGTGTAGCCGGTGGCCCCGTGATCGACTGGAAGTGGTATGAGGTGATGTATGGCGAGCGTTATATGGACACCCCACAGACTAATCCTGAGGGATATGCCATGAGCAGCCTGCTGAACAAGGCTGCAGATCTGAAGGGCCGCCTGCAGATTATCATAGGCCTCAATGACCCGACAGTCGTGCCCCAGCATGCCTACAGTTTCTTGAAAGCCTGTATCGCTGCCGGAACTCAGCCCGATTTCTATGTCTATCCAGGTCAAGGTCATAACATGAGGGGGCATCAGAGCGTGCATCTGCATGAGCGCATTACCCGATACTTTGACGATTACCTGAAGTGAAATAACTGACACAACAATAAAGAATCAGGCTGGAAACATGATTGCGTTTCCAGCCTGATTGATGTATTAACAAGATAGGGTTACTTCTCCTTGGTGGGAGCCTTGGGATCTTCGTCCTTGGGACCCTCATGCTTGCGGACGATGCTGGCGAGGTCCACTCCGACGGCGCTCTTGACCGTGTCGTTTACCTGGGCGAGCACGATGGGCAGTGTGCCGGTGATGGAACTGATGCCGGCGCCATTGTCGCCACCAGTGCTGTAGATGTTCACACCCTGGATAGTGGCTACCTGTTCGGCCACGTTGCGGGTGATTTCGGGCAATTTCTCAATGACCATCTGGGCCACAGCAGCATCATTATACTTCTTGAATGCCTCAGCTTTCTTTTCCATGGCTTGGGCTTCGGCCTCACCTTTCTTCTGCACGGCGTAGGCCTCGGCTTCACCGCGGGCCTTGATACCTTCGGCTTCCTGCATCATGGCGAACTTCTGGGCCTCGGCCTTGGCGCGGATAGCTTCTGCTTCCTGCTCGGCCTCATAGCGCTGGGCTTCGGCTTCGCGTTTGCGCTTTTCGAGATCGGCTTCTGCGTTCTTCTGCACTTGGAACTTCATGGCCTCAGCCTGGATCTCCTTGGAGTAACGGTCGGCATCGGCCTGCTTGTTCACCTCGGCCAACAGTTTGTTCTCACGGATGCGGATCTGTTCGTTGGTCAGATCCTGCTCCTTCTTGGTGCGGGCAATCTGGGCTTCCACTTCTTTCTCGTTGAGCACCTTCTGCTGCTCTTGCTCCTGGATACGGTAAGCGGCATCGGCCTGTGCTTGGCGCGTGTCGGCTTCCTGCTTCAGGTCTGCGCGGCGTATGGTAAGTTCGTTCTGGCGCTCTGCGATTGCGGTCTGTGATTCCACTGTGGCATCATTGGCGAGCTTCTCATTTTCGGCCCTTGCCTGGGCGATGTCTTTCTCGGCCTGTGCCTTGGTAATGGCAGCGTTCTTGCGGATGGTCCAAGTATTGTCGGCACCCAGGTTCTCGATCAAGCCCAATTCATCGGTAATGTTTTGCACGTTGAAGGCAAGAATTGAAATGCCCAACTTGGCCATATCGGGGGCTGCTTTGTCCATTACCTGATTGGAAAATCCATCGCGGTCCACGTTCAGTTCCTTCAGACCTTGACTACCGATGAGCTCACGCAGGTTACCCTGCAGGGTGTCCTGCAACTGGCTTGAAATGGTAGCGGGATCCATATTCAGGAAGTTACGTGCGGCCAGGCGAACGCCATCGGGTGTGGGGGTAACAGCTACCTTGGCTACGGCATCGACATTCACATTGATAAAGTCATTGGTGGGCACGCTGCGCTCAGTGCGGATGTCAACCGTGAGCTGACCTAAATATACCTTGTCAAGACGTTCAAAGATAGGGATTTTCACACCACCTGCACCGATGAGGATGCGCGGCTCTCGCTTGATACCCGAGATGACATAAGCAGTGCTGGGGGGAGCTTTAACGTAGCAAGTAAACAAGATTACCATTAACAGCAGGACTATGGCACCTGCAATAATTCCAATTTCTAACGTTCCCATAACACTAAATGATTAAAAGTTTTTTAAATGCAAAAGTCGTAAAAAAGAATGTAAAAAGCACCTTTTCCCCAACATTTTTGTGTTAAAATCTGCAAAAATCATGCCAAATATATTTTATCTTTTTGATCAGGTACTGGGGCAAAGTATTGTGTATTGTGCAGTTATCTATATAATAGATAAAAAGTTAATAAAAAATGGCGGTAAATGTCCTGAAAATGGGGAAATTTTTCTATATTTGCACCCAATTATAGACATAAACCAATATACTCCAAAAACATAAACATTATGAACAAACAAATCACATTGGAACAGGCCGTCGAGAAGGTACAGGACGGTATGACAATCATGTTTGGCGGCTTTTTGGGTAACGGCAGTGCCACCCAGATCATTGACGCCATTGTAGAGAAGGGTGTTAAAGACCTCACAATCATTGCTAACGATACCGCCTATGACGAGGTGGCTCATGGCAAGCTGGTCTCCAATCACCAGGTGAAGAAGGCTATCGTGTCCCACACGGGTACTAACAAGCAGACAGCCTTGCAGAAGAATGAGGGTACCCTCATTGTGGAGTACGTTCCCCAAGGTACGCTGGCCGAGCGCATCCGTGCGGCAGGTGCTGGTCTGGGTGGCGTGTTGACCCCCACTGGTCTGGGCACCATCATGGCCAACGGCAAGGAGATCGTCAAGGTTGACGGTAAGGACTACTTGCTTGAGAAGCCCCTGCGTGCTGACATCGCTTTCCTGCGCGCTAACATCGTTGATGAGTTTGGCAACATGGTATTCCTGGGCACTACCAACAACTTCAACCCGCTGATGGCTACAGCAGCCGACTATGTCGTTGTTGAGGCCGAGAAGTTGGTTCCCGTTGGCGAAATCGCTCCTGAGCATGTTCATGCTTCGGGTATCTATGTTGATGGTATCTACGTTGAGAAATAAATAGGCTTTAGGTATTAGGCTTTAGTTTAAGGCGATAGTAATTGTACTTAAAACTAAAAACTTACAACTAAAAACTAAGAAAAACATGGAATACAAGACAATGATCAGACTGCGCATGAGCGCAAAGGATGCCCACTACGGTGGCAATCTGGTTGACGGAGCACACATGGTACACCTCTTTGGTGACGTGGCTACCGAATTGTTGATTATGCGCGACGGTGACGAAGGTCTCTTCTGCGCTTATGACAACATCGAGTTCCTGGCACCCGTTTATGCCGGTGACTTCATCGAGGCCGAGGGTTGGATTGATCGTGAGGGCAACACCTCACGCCACATGGTATTTGAGGCCCGCAAGGTGGCTCAAGCCCGCCCTGACATCAGCGCATCGGCTGCCGACATTCTTGACGAGCCCGTTGTGGTTTGCCGCGCATCAGGCACCTGTGTAACTCCCAAAGATTGCCAACGCAAGAAATAAGGTTTTAGGCCAAAGTAATTGTACTTACAACTTAAAACTAAAAACTTAAAACTAAAAAATGGATAAACTGATTATCACTGCCGCTATCTGTGGCGCCGAGGTCACCAAGGAGCAGAATCCCAACGTGCCCTATACTGTAGAAGAAATCGTTCGCGAAGCCAAGTCGGCCGTTGATGCCGGAGCGGCTATCGTTCACCTGCACGTGCGCTGGGACGATGGTACGCCCACTCAGGACCGTGCCCGCTTCCAGGAGTGTGAAGAGGCCATCCTCAAGGTGTGCCCCAATGTCATCCTCATCCCGTCGACCGGCGGTGCTGTGGGCATGACTCCCGACGAGCGCCTGCAGTCCACCGACACGACCCCGCTGCCCGAGATGGCAACGCTCGACTGCGGTACCTGCAACTTTGGCGACGAGATCTTTGACAACACGATGCCCACCATGCGTGCCTTTGGCAAGCGCATGATTGAGCGTGGCATTAAGCCCGAGTATGAGTGCTTTGAGATGGGCCACCTCGACACCATCCTCAATATGGCCCGCAAGGGTGAGGTCCCTGGCGCTCCCATGCAGTTCAACTTCGTGCTGGGCGTTCCCGGTTGCACTCCTGCTACCGTGGCCAACCTGTGCTGGCTCGTGAACGGCATCCCCGCAGGCTCCACCTGGACTGTGACCGGCGTTGGCCGTCACGCTTTCCCGATGGCAGCTGCCGCTATCGCCATGGGCGGTAACGTGCGTGTGGGCTTCGAGGATAACCTCTACCTCTCTAAGGGCGTGCTTGCCAAGAGCAACGGCGAACTCGTCGAGAAGGTAGTCCGCATCGCCAAGGAACTGGGCCGTCCCATCGCCACCAGCGACGAGGCCCGCGAAATTCTGGGTTTGCCCAAACGCAACTAAAAAAACAGGAACAAAAAACTAAAAACAATAACAACTGTTTAACAATTAAACCAATTAAAACAATGCAGAAACACGGAAACAGATTCGGTACGCACCGAGTAATCGAACCCAAGGGCATTCTTCCTCAGCCCGCAAACAAGCTGGACAACAACATGGACGAGATCTACGACAACGAGATCCTCATCGATGTACAGACACTGAATATTGACTCCGCTTCTTTTACCGATATCCACAACTATGCCAAGCAGCAGGCCAAGGATCCCAACAACGAGGCCGAGGTTATGGAGGAAATCAAGAAGGAAATGCTCCTCAACGTTGAGTTGCAGGGCAAGCACCGCAACCGCCGCACCGGTTCGGGTGGTATGCTCCTGGGTAAGGTAGAGAAGATCGGCGACGCCCTTAAGGGTAAGATCGACCTCAAGGAGGGCGACCGCATCGCTACCCTCGTATCGCTGTCACTGACCCCGCTGCGCATCGACGAGATCCTCGAGATCCGCGCCGACGTGGACCAGGTGGACATCAAGGGTAAGGCTATCCTGTTCGAGAGCGGCATCTATGCCAAGATTCCCGATGACATGCCTGAGAAGCTCGCTCTGAGCGCCCTCGACGTGGCTGGTGCTCCCGCCCAGACTGCCAAGCTTTGCCAGTATGGCCAGAACGTTGTGATCCTGGGTGCCGGTGGCAAGAGCGGTATGCTGTGCTGCTACGAGGCCAAGAAGCGCGTAGGCGTTACCGGTAAGGTGATTGGTCTGGCCAACAGCCCCAAATCGACCCAGCGCATCAAGGACCTCGGCTTCTGTGACGTTGTCGAGAGCGTTGCCGGCATGACTCCCGTTGAGGTTTACGAGCTGGTTTACAAGCTGACCGACGGCAAGATGGCCGACACCACCATCAACTGCGTGAACGTGCCCGATTGCGAGATGACCGCTGTGCTGTGCACCAAGGATGATGGTATCGTTTACTTCTTCTCGATGGCCACCAGCTTCACCAAGGCTGCCCTGGGTGCTGAGGGTATCGGTGCCGACGTGAACATGATCATCGGTAACGGCTACACCAAGGGTCATGCCGACTTTACCTTGCAGGAACTGCGCGAGTGCCCCGAGCTGCGCAAGATCTTTGAGGAACTCTACGCTTAATCAATCATAATTCGTTATGGTAGAATCAAGAAGAAAACAGATGTTTCCCGATGTCACCGACGAACAGTGGAATGACTGGAAGTGGCAGGTGAAAAACCGCATCGAGACCCTTGAGGAACTCAAGAAATATGTGAGCCTTACCGCCGAGGAGGAAGAGGGCGTTAAGCAGACCCTCAAAACCCTGCGCATGGCGATTACGCCTTACTATCTGAGCCTCATCAATCCCGATGATCCCTGTGATCCCATCCGTCGTCAGTGCATCCCCACCGGTCTTGAGACCCATCAGGCTGCTGCCGATCTGCTCGACCCCTTGCATGAGGATGAGGATTCTCCCACGCCTGGTCTGACTCACCGTTATCCTGACCGCGTGCTGTTCCTTATCACCGACATGTGCTCGATGTATTGCCGCCACTGTACCCGTCGCCGCTTTGCCGGACAGACCGACAACGAGTGTGGCATGGACCGCATCGAGAAGGCACTGGAGTATATCCGCAACACGCCCACCGTGCGCGACGTCCTCCTTTCGGGTGGCGACGCTCTGATGGTGAGCGACAAGCGCTTGGAGTACATCATCTCGGAATTGAGGAAAATTCCTCATGTGGAGATTGTCCGCTTGGGTACCCGCACTCCCGTGGTTTGCCCGCAGCGCATCACGCCCGAGTTGTGTGACATGTTGAAGAAGTATCATCCCATCTGGATCAATACCCACTTCAACCATCCCAACGAGGTGACTCCCGAGTCGAGCCGTGCTTGCGAGATGCTGGCCAATGCCGGTATCCCCCTGGGCAACCAGAGTGTGCTGCTGCGCGGTGTGAACGACTGCGTTCACGTGATGAAGAAACTCGTGCATGAGATCGTTAAGATTCGCGTACGTCCTTATTACATCTATCAGTGTGACTTGTCGATGGGTCTGGAGCATTTCCGCACTCCCGTCAGCAAGGGTATCGAGATTATCGAGGGTCTGCGTGGCCACACCAGCGGCTACTGCGTGCCCACTTTCGTGGTGGACGCTCCCGGTGGCGGCGGAAAGACGCCTGTCATGCCCCAGTACGTCATCTCACAGGCACCGGGTAAGGTGGTATTGCGCAATTTCGAGGGCGTGATCACGACTTACACCGAGCCCACTGAGTATCACAGTGAGTGCAACTGTCCCGAGTGTCAGGCTGCCCGCAAGCGCGAGCAAGTAGCCGCCGACAAGGCTGTGGATGGTGTTATCTCGCTGCTCGAGGGTGAGCGCATGAACATTGAGCCCAAGGCGTTGAAACGCCACGAGCGCAACGAGGTACGCGACAAGAAGTAAAACCGTTTATCTGCTGGTCTGTGGAGGCTACCAAACGCCTCCACAGGCTGTCAGATAGTTTTATCGTATAGTGCTCCCGTTCATCGACGAAATATTGCGTTACGATAGCCTGTCTATCGTGGGCCTGGAAAAGAATACAGGCAAGACCGAGTGCCTCAAGTATGTGCTCGACCGCATGCCTGTCCAGAGTAAGCGCATTGCCGTGACATCCATCGGCATCGATGGGGAGACCGTGGACCAGGTAACCCGCACCCAGAAGCCCGAAATCGTCCTGCGCGAGGGCATGTATTTCGGAACGAGTGAGATGCATTACCGGCAACGGCGCCTGGTGTCAGAGCTCATTGACGTGAGTGACGAGAATACCTCGTTAGGCAGGGTGGTGACAGCAAGAGCTTTGACTGGAGGCAAAATCCTGCTCTCGGGCCCCTCGTCGGCCATCAGCCTCAGGCGATGGATGGGCGAGATGCGCCGACTGGACATCGACCTGGTGATTATCGATGGTGCATTGTCTCGCATGAGTTCGGCATCACCAGCCGTAAGCCAGTCGATGATTCTGGCAACTGGAGCCGCCTATTCGGCCAGTATGAGCACCCTGGTAAGCAAGACATCCCATGTTGTGGACCTGGTCAATCTGGAATTGACCAGTGAAGATAACATCAGGACGCTTATGCCGCTTGAGAAAGGTGTCTGGTTTATTGACAATGAAGGTGGGCTCAATAGTCTCGAAGCCCTGACTTCCCTGTCCAAGGATATCCACTTCGAGGGCATGGAGGATTGCAGGACACTCTACGTGGCAGGTGCGCTGGTCGATGGCTTCCTCGAGAAGGTGAGGAAGAACAAGACCCTCAAGCAGGTTGAACTGGTGGTGCGTGATTTTACAAAGATATTTGTCACCCCCCAGCAGTTCAGGCTGTTCCTCAAGTCGGGAGGACGCATCAGGGTACTGCAACGCAGCAAGCTCATTGCCGTCACCGTCAATCCGACCTCACCCAGCGGGTATGTCCTCGACTCGGATACGTTATGTAACAAACTGAGCGAAGCCATTCAGCTTCCCGTATATGACCTGTTAAAGAACAAGCAGTAAAATTGTGCAACTGAAGAAAGTCATAGAATCGCCTTGTGGTCTGCGTTTCATGCTCGATGAGCTGGAACTGCAATCGGGTTATGCCCGCCGCTGGCTCCTCGACTCGCCCATGATGACGCGGGAAGGGGAGATTACTGCATCCTATGCCGTGTTGCGCCGTTTTGCCGACTTCTTCAATCAGGTTGACCCAATCCACATCAGCACGCTCACCAACAAGCTGTGTGGATTGAAGGATATCCATACCACCATCAAGAACCTGAATCAGGGTTCGGTCCTTGACGATATAGAGTTGTTTGAGGTAAAGCACCTGGCCATCCTGTCCACCGACGTGAAAAAGTTGTTGCAGCAGCATGGCATGGATGAAGTAGTGGAGATTCCCGCTCTGGACAAGGTCATTGATATCCTTGATCCCGATGGGATGAAAATAGCCACTTTCTATATTTATGACTCCTATTGTGCCCAACTCAAGGACCTGCGCAACCAGATGCGCCAGCATCCTGACGAGCAAGACGACCTCTTGCTGCAGGCCAGTGAACTTGAGGAGGGTGTAAGAAAAGATCTGAGCCGTCAATTGCACCCCTTTGCAACGGCTATTGCTCAGGCACAACTCGCCCTGGCCCAGATTGACATCTATCTGGCCAAGGCAAAACAGATGAAGGAGATGGGCTTGTCGTTCCCCTCCTTGTCTCAAGACGGAACCAGCCAATATCAGGCGATGTTCCACCCCCAGGTTAAAAAGGCACTGGCTGGCCAAGGCAAGCAGTTCCAGCCGGTTGACATCGCCTTCGGGCATCAGCCCACGCTCATCACGGGCGCTAACATGGGTGGCAAAACCGTGGTGTTGAAGACGTTGACTTTGTGTCAGCTGCTCTTCCAATTCGGGTTCGGCATTCCCGCGGCTGCGGCCCAAATTGCCGTGAAAGACGAGATACACTTCTGCATCGGTGACGAGCAGTCGGTCGAGAAAGGCCTGTCGTCGTTTGCCGCCGAGATGAAGAACATTGATGCCGTCATCAAGGCATCACGCGAAAACAAGAAATTACTGGCGTTGATTGACGAGCCAGCCCGCACGACCAATCCCACCGAGGGCGCTGCCCTGGTGTCGTCGTTGCTCAAGGTGCTATCAGGCAGGGATATGAGCCTGGTCATGACGACGCACTACGATATAGAGCCGGGTGAAGCCCGATGCCTCAGGGTGAAAGGTTTCGAGAACGGCGCAATGGATTACCGGCTGGTCGAGGTACAGGACGGCGAGGTGCCCCACGAGGCCCTGAACATCGCCGAGAGCCTGGGCATCGACAGCGAGTGGATCAGTATGGCGAGGTCACAACTGGAGAACTCACCGTCATCAGGCAAAATGGACAAACATTGATACTATATACGATAATACTATGCAAAAGAGCAAGTTAGGACTAGATTTTGAAAAAGTTGAGTATGCCAGAGGTTTGGCCAAAGGCATCGCTGAGGACGTACAGTCCTTCGTGGAGCAATACACGACGGTAGCTGTCGAGCGCACCCTGTGCCGCTTGATGGGTATCGACGGTGTTGATGACAACGACGTGCCTCTGCCCAACGTGGTGGTAGAAACCCTGAAGGATAAGGGTGTCTTGAGTGAAGGTGCCCTGTTCTTTATCGCTAACGCCATGATCCAGACGGGTCTCAACCCGCAGCAGATTGCTGAGAAGGTGGCAACTGGCGAGTTGGATATCACCAAGGTGGTCACCCGTGACCCCAAAAAGGTCGCCGACGCCCTGCAACCCGTTATCGACGAGAGCATGGCACGCATCCGTGCCCGTCGTGCCCGTCGTGAGCATTATCTTGAGACCATCGGTGAGGGTCCCAAGCCTTACCTTTACATCATTGTGGCAACGGGTAACATCTATGAGGACGTGGTACAGGCTCAGGCAGGAGCCCGTCAGGGTGCCGACGTCATCGCCGTTATCCGCACCACCGGTCAGAGTTTGTTGGACTATGTGCCTTATGGCGCGACAACCGAGGGCTTTGGCGGTACTTTTGCCACTCAGGAGAACTTCCGCATCATGCGCAAGGCGCTCGATGAGGTAGGCGAGGAGCAGGGTCGTTACATCCGCCTGTGCAACTACTGCTCTGGTCTGTGTATGCCCGAAATTGCCATCATGGGTGCCTTTGAAGGTCTGGATGTGATGCTGAACGATGCCCTCTACGGCATCTTGTTCCGTGACATCAACATGCAGCGCACGCTCATCGACCAGTACATGAGCCGCATCATTAATGGCTTTGCCGGTGTGATCATCAACACGGGTGAGGACAACTACCTCACTACTGCCGATGCCGTCGAGGCAGCCCACACCGTGTTGGCCTCTGACCTCATCAACGAGCAGTTGGCACTCATGGCCGGTCTGCCCGAGGAGCAGATGGGTCTGGGTCACGCGTTCGAGATGGATCCCATGCTGGAGAACGGCTTCTTGCTGGAGCTGGCTCAGGCACAGATGACCCGCGAGATCTTCCCCAAGGCCACGTTGAAGTATATGCCGCCTACGAAGTTCATGACCGGTAACATCTTCCGTGGCCACATCCAGGATGCCCTGTTCAATATGATTGGTATCTGGACCCATCAGGGAATCCAGCTGCTGGGCATGCCCACCGAGGCTATCCACACCCCCTTCATGAGCGACCGTTACCTCTCAATTGAGAATGCCAAGTACATCTTCAATAATATGAAGAGCATCGGCGAGGAGATGGAGTTTGTCGAGGGCGGTATCTGCCGCAACCGTGTTAAGGAAGTGCTCGGCAACACCATCAAGTTGCTTGAAGAGATTACCAAGGAAGGCCTGTTCACCGCCCTGGAGAAGGGTATCTTTGGCGACGTGAAACGTCCCAAGAACGGTGGTAAGGGCCTGCAGGGTGTAACCATGAAGGGCGAGAACTACTTCAACCCGTTTGTGGAGCTGATGAAAGGCAAGAGATAATAACAACACATCACAATTAAGGTTACTATACGACTATGAGCGAAGGATTATATAGCATGGAAGCTAAGGATTTTGACAAAACCTTAGACTTCACCAAGATAAAGCCCTATGGCGACACGATGAACGACGGCAAGGTACAGCTCAGCTTCACCCTGCCTGTGCCCTGTGGCGCCGAGGCGGTCGAAGCCGCCAAGCAGTTGCTCCGCAAGATGGGTCTCGAGAATCCCAGTGTGGTTTTCTATAAGGAGTTGACCCCTGGTTTCACTTTCTTCAACTGCTATGGCAGCTGCACCCACACAGTGGACTACAGCACCATCTATGTCCCCAAGGTTGAGAGCAACACGATGGACATGTATGAGACCGATGAGTATATCAAGGAAAACATCGGCCGCAAGATTGTCATCGTGGGTGCATCGACAGGAACCGACGCCCACACCGTGGGTATCGATGCCATCATGAACATGAAAGGCTATGCCGGCCATTATGGTCTGGAGCGCTACGAGATGATCGAGGCCTATAACCTGGGGTCGCAGGTGCCCAACGACGAGTTTATCGCCAAGGGTATTGAACTCCATGCCGATGCGCTGCTCGTCTCGCAGACCGTGACCCAGAAGGACGTGCACATCAAGAACATGACCGAGTTCATCGAGCTGATGGAGGCCGAGGGCCTGCGCGACAAGATGATCTGCTGCTGCGGTGGCGCTCGTGTCACCCATGAACTGGCCAAGGAGCTGGGCTTTGACGCCGGCTTTGGCATGAACACCTATGCCGACGACGTGGCATCGTTTGTCGTGCAGGAGATGGTCAAGAGAGGAATGAAATAACTTTTTAAAAACATATAATTAATCTCAAAACCGTACTATTATGGATAAATATCAAATGAGAGAAGTCATCGCAAAGCGTGCCGCCAAGGAATTGCACGACGGCGATGTTGTGAATCTGGGTATTGGTATCCCCACCTTAATTCCTAACTATTTGCCTGACGGCGTGTCTGTTACCTTGCAGACCGAGAATGGCGCTATGGGTATGGGCCCCTCGCCCGAAGAAGGCAAGGAGGACAAGAACCTGATCAACGCCGGTGGCGGTGCCATCACGTTGAATCCCGGTGCTTGCACCTTCGACTCGGCTACCTCGTTCGCTATCATCCGTGGCGGTCACGTGAACGTGTCGTTCCTGGGTGCTCTGCAGGTAGATGAGAAGGGTAACCTCGCCAACTGGATTATCCCCGGCAAGATGGCTCCCGGCATGGGCGGCGCTATGGACCTCGTTGTGGGTGCCAAGCGTGTGATCCTCACCATGGAGCACACCCAGAAGGGTAACCCCAAGATCTTGAAGGAGTGCACACTGCCCCTTACCGCTGCTGGTCAGGTCAACATGATCATCACCGAGATGGGCGTTATGGACATCACCCCCGAGGGTATCGTACTGCGTGAGTTGCATCCCGAATTTACCGTCGAGGATGTACAGGCCGCTACCGAGGCCAAGCTCATCATCTCGCCCGACCTCAAGCCCATGGATGTTTAATTCCAGCCCATTGTCATGGAATACAACTTTCTCAAGATAGAGCACAACGACGGCATCACCGTCATGAAGGTGTCGGCCCCCAAGTCGCTGAACGCCCTCAACTCCACGATTCTCAAGGAGATGAGCGACTTCATCGCCAACCTGGACGCTAAGACCCGCGTGCTCATCATCACGGGCGACGGTGAGAAATCGTTTGTCGCCGGTGCCGATATCAGCGAGATGGCCCATCTCAACGAGCCTCAGGGCTTCGAGTTCGGCCGTCTGGGCGCACAGGTGTTCCGCCGCATCGAGACACTGCCCATTCCTGTTATCGCTGCTGTCAACGGCTTCGCGCTGGGAGGTGGCTGCGAACTGGCGATGTCCTGCGACATCCGCATCGCTTCGAGCAAGGCCAAGTTCGGCCAGCCTGAGGTGGGCCTGGGCATCATCCCCGGCTTCTCGGGCACTTACCGTCTGCCCAAACTCATCGGCCAGGGCTATGCCAAGGAGATGATCTACACGGGCAAGGTGATCCGTGCCGACGAGGCGTTGCGCATCGGTTTGGTCAATGCCGTCTATGAGCCCGAGGAGCTGATGGACAAGGCCATGGAAATGGCTCAGATGATGCTCAAGAATGCTCCCGTGGCCATCCGCCTCGCCAAGCAGAGCATCAACGAGGGCTACGACCTGGATGCCGACGGTGCCATCGGCCTGGAGAACAAACTCTTCGGCCAGTGCTTCGCCACCAAGGACCAGAAGGAGGGCATGGACGCCTTCCTCAACAAGCGCAAAGCAGATTTTATTGGAGAATAAACAACAACATTAATCAATCAATATAAATAGAACAGATTATGAAAATTTGTGTTATTGGAACAGGTACAATGGCTAAGGGTATCGTCAAGGCGTTTGCCGCCAAGATGCCTGTGGTCATGAAGAGCCGCACCCAGGAGAGCCTGGACAAGGCCATGGCTTCAATCTCTAAGGGTTACAACAAGCTCGTCGAGAAGGGTAAGATCACCGAGGATGCCATGAAGGCTATCCTGGCAAACATCACCACGACGACCGATTATGCTGACTTCGCCGATGCCGACCTCGTTATCGAGGCTGCTGTCGAGAACATGCAGTTGAAGAAGGACGTGTTCATGGAGCTTGACAAGATCTGCAAGCCCGAGACCATCTTCGCTACCAACTCGTCGTCGCTCTCGATTACCGAGATTGCTGCTTGCACCAGCCGTCCCGCTCAGTTCATCGGCTGCCACTTCTTCAACCCCGCCGACCGCATGGCGCTCGTGGAGGTGATCAAGGGCCAGCTCACCAGCGATGAGACTGCCAAGTGCATCATCGACCTCACCACTGAGATCGGCAAGACCCCCGTGCCCGTTAACGAGGCTCCCGGTTTTGTCGTTAACCGCATCCTGATCCCGATGATCAACGAGGCAGTGGGTATCCTTGCCGACGGCATTGCCTGCGCCGAGGACATCGACAAGTGCATGATGCTGGGTGCCAACCATCCCATGGGACCCCTCGCACTGGCCGACCTCATCGGTAACGATGTGAACCTCGCCATCATGGAGGTGCTTTACAACGAGTTTGGCGATCCCAAGTACCGTCCTCACCCGCTGCTGCGCAAGATGGTTCGCGCCGGTCTGCTTGGCCGCAAGACGGGAGAAGGCTTCTACAAGTATTAATCAATTGAGTTGTAAGTTTTAAGTTGTAAGTTTTAAGTAATATTACCATTTTCAGGCGGTACATATCATACTTACAACTTAAAACTAAAAACTTACAACTAAAAACTAGAATAAAATGGATTTTAGCTATTCCAAGACTGAACAACTGTTCCTGCAGATGGTACGCTCATTTGCAGAGAACGAGGTGAAGCCCCTTGCCGCCGAAATCGATGAGCAGGAACGCTTCCCGATCGAGACCGTCGAAAAGATGGGTAAACTCGGCATGATGGGTATTCCTATTCCCAAGCAGTATGGCGGTGCCGGTGGTACCGTTCAGATGTATATCATGGCTGTTGAGGAACTTTCCCGCGTGTGCGCCACGACGGGTGTTGTCCTCTCGGCCCACACCTCGCTGTGCATGGCTCCCATCCTGGAGCACGGCACCGAGGAGCAGAAGATGAAATACTTGCCCAAGCTCGCTTCGGGTGAGTGGATTGGCGCATTTGGTCTCACCGAGCCCAATGCAGGTACCGATGCCGCCATGCAGCAGACTACCGCTGTCGATGCTGGCGACCACTGGGTGCTCAACGGCTCCAAGATTTTCATTACCAACGCTTCCAATGCCCACGTGTTTATCGTGATGGCCATGACCGACAAGGCTCAGGGCACCAAGGGTATCTCGGCTTTCATCGTCGAGAGGGATATGCCCGGCTTCTCCATCGGTAAGAAGGAGTTGAAGATGGGTATCCGCGGCAGCGCTACCTGTGAGTTGATTTTCGAAAACTGCATCGTGCCCAAGGAGAACCTCCTCGGCCAGCTCGGCAAGGGCTTCAAGATTGCTATGATGACGCTTGACGGTGGCCGCATCGGTATCGCCTCACAGGCCCTTGGCATCGCTCAGGGCGCTCTGGACGAGACCGTGAAGTACACCAAGGAGCGCAAGCAGTTTGGCCGTGCTATCGCCAAGTTCCAGAACACCCAGTTCCAGATGGCCGACCTCAAGACCAAGGTCGAGGCTGCCCGTCTGCTGGTGCGCAGTGCCGCATGGAAGAAAGACATGCACCTGCCTTACAGCGCCGATGCCGCTATGGCTAAGCTCTTTGCTGCCGAGACCGCTATGGAAGTGACGACCAAGGCCGTACAATTCCACGGTGGCTATGGTTACACCCGTGAATATCCTGTAGAGCGTATGATGCGTGACGCCAAGATTACCGAGATCTACGAAGGTACATCCGAGGTTCAGCGCATGGTTATCGCCGGTCAATTATTCAAATAAACTAGTTTTAAGTATTTAAGTTGTAAGTTTTAAGTTGTAAGTTTTAAGTATTTAAGTTGTAAGTTTTAAGTTGTGAGTTTTATGTATTTAAGTTGTGAGTTTTAAGTTGTGAGTTTTAAGTACTATTACCTCTTTCAGGCGATACAAATCATACTTACAACTAAAAACTAAAAACTTAAAACTAGTAAAAATACTTACAACTAAAAACTAAAAACTTAAAACTAGGAAAAATACTTACAACTGAAAACTAAAAACTTAAAACTAGGAAAAATTACAACTAAAAACTTAAAACTAAAAGAAAGAATATGAATATCATTGTTTGTGTAAAACAAGTTCCCGATACCACCGTTGTCAAGATTGACCCCGTGAAGGGTACTTTGATTCGTGAAGGCGTTCCCAGCATTATGAACCCTGATGACAAGGGCGGCCTCGAACTCGCTTTGAGGCTCAAGGACCAGTTTGGTGCTAATGTCACTGTCATCTCGATGGGACCGCCCCAAGCCGACGTGATGTTGCGCGAGGCTCTCGCTATGGGTGCCGACCGTGCCATCCTGCTCAGTGACCGCAAGTTCGCCGGTGCCGACACACTGGCCACTTCCTACGCTCTGTCCGGCCTGTGCCGTGTGTTGGACTATGACCTCATCATCGCTGGCCGTCAGGCTATCGATGGTGATACCGCCCAAGTGGGTCCCGAGCTCGCCGAGCACCTCGACCTGCCGCAGATTACCTACGTTGCCGATGCCAAGGTGTTGCCCAACGGCAACCTGCAGGTGGACAAGGAGAACGAGGACGGCATCCAGGTTCTCGAGGTCGAGGGCAAGTGCCTGTTGACCGTGCTTGCTTCGGCATTTGATGCCCGCTACATGAGCGTGAGCGGCATCATGGAGGCCTATGACAAGGAAGTCGAGGTCTGGAGTGCCGACAAGATCGACGTCGAGGAAGGCAAGCTGGGTCTCGCCGGCTCGCCCACCAAGGTGTTCAAGTCGTTCCCCAAGGCCATGAAGGCTCCTGGCGAGGTTCACGAGGTGACCCCCGAGGAGGCTGTAGAACTGATTGTTAATCAACTCAAAGTTAAACACATTATCTAAAAGGAGTTTTAAGTTTTAAGTTGTAAGTTTTAATGAATAAAGTTTTAAGTTGTAAGTTTTAAGTTTTAAGTACTATTACCTCTTTCAGGCAATACAAATCATACTTACAACTAAAAACTAAAAACTTAAAACTAGGAAAAACACTTACAGCTAAAAACTAAAAACTTAAAAACTGAATATTATGGATAAGAAAGATTATAAGAACGTATTCGTTTTTGCTGAGCAGCGCGAAGGGGTCATCCAACCCGTTGCACTCGAACTTTTAGGTAAGGCCCGTGACCTGGCCGACGCCCTCGGTGAGAAGGTGGTGGCCATGCTCCTGGGTGAGGGTATCAAGGATCAGGCACAAATGCTTATCGAGCAGGGTGCCGACGAGGTAATCGTGGTCGATGCCCCCGAGTTGAAGGACTTCCTCAGTGAGCAGTATTCACAGGCCGTTGGCCAGATCATCCTGGACCGCAAGCCCAGCATCGTGCTCTATGGTGCAACCACCATTGGCCGCGACCTCGCTCCCCGCATCGCTTCGCGCCTCAAGACGGGTCTGACCGCCGACTGCACCAAGCTCGACATCGAGCCCGATGCCAACAACGAGCCCGAATTCCGCATGACGCGTCCCGCATTTGGTGGTAACCTGATGGCTACCATCATCTGCCCCAATAACCGTCCCCAGATGTCAACCGTGCGTCCCGGTGTGATGCAGAAGATGCAGCGCCAGCCTGGCCGCGAGGGCATCGTGACCGAGTTCGCGCCCAAGTTCGACACCAGCAAGTTCAAGGTGAAACTCGTCAAGACCATCAAGGCCGACAAGACTGTTGCCGACATCAGCGAGGCTAAGATTCTCGTCAGCGGTGGTCGTGGTGTGCATGACAAGGAAGGTTTCGACAAGCTGCAGGCCCTCGCCGACGTCCTCGGCGGACAGGTGGCTTCGTCACGTGCCATGGTTGATAACGGCGTGATGCCGCACGAGTGCCAGGTGGGTCAGACCGGTAAGACCGTTCGTCCCAACCTCTACATGGCTTGCGGTATCAGCGGTGCCATCCAGCACCTTGCCGGTATGGAGGAGAGCGACTTCATCATCGCCATCAACAAGGACAAGTTTGCCCCCATCTTCAGCGTGGCCGACCTGGGCATTGTTGGTGACCTCCACAAGATCGTTCCCATGCTCACCGAGCGCATCAAGAAGGAACTCGAGAAGTAAACCACTTCTCCCTATCTAAGGAGAATACTCATGCTAAGTCGCAACGGCGCTAGTTTTCTAAGCGTCTTTGCGACTTAGCGTGAGTATTCCTTTTCCTTACAAGTCAATCGCAAATAAGGTCCGGTAAAGATGAATAGAGTTGTCGTAGTTGTTCAATGTTGTTCCTGTTGTTTGATAAATTTAGCGCAATAAAAACAAAGGTATCCGCCGCTGCCGGACCCCACAACCTGGACTTGATTTTCTCCGATTTGGACATAGTTAATTCCATTATACTCAAAGGGAAAGTAAATTTGGGCGCTGGCCGTCAGAGCGGTCAGCAGCACGGCAAACAGGAGTAATAGATTTCTTTTCATATCTGTAAGTTTTAAAAGATTAATAAATTCAGTTTTAGGTTTTAAAGGAATAAGGGGCTGAAAGGGGAATCTCACTAGCGGTAGCCTGTCTGGGAAACGCCGAGGGATGCGGCCAATCAATGAGGTCACGCCGTTGATAGTGGAGATGACCTCAAGGGGCAATGCACACTACGAGGGGCTTCTCGATAAAGCGACCTGTGTCGTTTGTAAACGTTCGGTTTGTTTCATGATTATTCAAATTTGTAAAAGTTAAGAATTTTAGAATGTTATTTCGCCACAATAGTAAAAATATTATCAAAATGCAAGCGTTAAAAAGTTTTTATGCCGTTTTCCCCATGTTTACACGTTCAACACACTATGATTATTGATTGGCATCTGCATTATCTGTTCCTGTTATAGCGGGGCGATAGCATCCAACACGAGGCATCCAACACCCGTCAGGTGATTCTCAATAGTAGTTTTGATGCAGTTGACCGCTTTTAATTAAAAAAAAGTTTGCATACATCCTTAATTTTAATTACATTTGTGGCACAATACTGAATCCACTCGACAATCTTGCTTAAAATGATTATATATGAGTTTATTTAAATATTTACTGATTTAATTTATTTTCATTATGAAGAAATTTTTTACATTAATCGCTGTGGCTGCAATGGCATTTGCTGCCCAGGCCGCTGACTGGACTGCTGCCGATGGCACCGCTACTAGTGAGTATGCTCCCGTCTATGGCTACAACTTCGAAACCGATCAGCACAACCAGATGCAGTATCCCGCTGCTGAGTTGACTGGCTTGGCTTCTGGTACCGAGATTACTGGCGTGAAGTTCTACACCAGCACCCCCAGTCTGGTAAACGAACTGGGTAGCACTGTAACGATTTCGCTGGCCAACATGGACGATGTAACTCCTTGGCAACCTGACGCATGGGGTGGTGTTTACGGAGATCTTCTGGATGTTGCTGTAACCGCTGTTGCCACTGTAGCTCCTGCTGCCGATGAAGATGGCGTGTGGGCCATTACTTTCAACGCTCCCTTTACCTACACTGGTGGTGCTCTCTTGATTGATGTTCAGTCAATTGCAGGTGCCTATCAAGACACCTATTTCTACGGCAAGGAGATGGATTCATACTTAGCCATGGCCCTATATGGCTACTCCGGCACAACTAAAAAGGGTCAGGCCATTCTGCCCAAGGCTACCTTCACCTATGAGGGTGGTGGTCAAGAGGAAGGTATCGCTCTCTTGGCCGAGGCTAACGCACTCGAGGACGCTGCTGAGTTCACCTTCGACGGCGACGCTGTTGTTACCGTCTTCAAGAATGGCTACCTGTTCTTGCGCGACGAGAGCGGCTACGGCATGATTGCCGGCGTTACCGGTGAGTTTGCAAACGGTCAGGTGCTGAGCGAGGGTTGGACTGCTACCAAGACCAGCGTCAACGACGGTTGGGTTCGCTACACCGATGCTGCAGGCCTTAGCGCCAGCGGTGAGACCAATGCCGAGCTGGCTGCTGCCCAAAAGTTGACCGCACTCCCTGATGAGAGCATGCTCAACGCCTTTGTTTACATCGAGAATGTGACAATAAGTTCAGGTCCCTTCCCAGGTCTCCCAATGTTTTCTATACCGCTGTCTAACGGCAACATTCCTGTAACCAGCACCTTGTGGGGCATGTCTTGGCCCGCCAGTGGCAGTAAAAATATCTATGGTGTTCTTTGCAAGGTTGATGGTAAAGTGCAGTTCAATGTCGTTGATTTCCAAAATTATGTTGAGCCTCAGCCCGTGGGCCTGCGTGGTGATGTGAACAAGGATGAAACTGTGAGCATCGGTGACGTAACTGCTCTGATCGACCACCTGCTGAGCAATGATTTTGTTGAGTCTGATGACTTCAGCCCGGCTAACGCCGACGCTAACCTTGACGAATCAATCTCGATTGGTGACGTTACCGCTATCATCGATTACCTGCTGAGCCATGAATGGCCTGCTGAGTAATCTGATCACTAGTTAGTATCAACTATCTCACATAACGTTGAGGGTGCGTGCCGCCAGGCACTGCACCCTCAACTCTTGTTTACGGCAGCGGATGAGACGGATCAAAAGGATTGCCATCCGCACCCTATGCTGTGTCGCCCCTAACGGCGCAGAATTTATTGTTGATTTTTAACGCGGATTTCGCGAATTGACACGAATTATTATTGGCGTTAATCCGCGTAATTCGCGTTTATTAAAAAACAAATGATTCTCCCGTTTTCCGCATTGGGGCACGCCGTCACTTTTAGAGCGAATATTGTGTCCTTGCAGGAGGGTGTGTCATAATTCAGTTGTCGCAATTATGATCGGCCTGCGGCCGAGAAATTAAACAAAAATTTGTATAAAAATTAAACAAAATCAATTTTTATTTTAAATTTATTTATAATTTTGTTAAATTTCTCGCGCGTAGCGCGATCATAAGTTTTTAGGCGTGAGTTTTGTGACAGCCTCAAAAACCAAGTGCCCACGACTTGTGGATGGTCGTAGGCACTTGTGAAGTGGGTAAGGGTGGGGCAATTATTTGCCGCTGCCGCCCAAGAGCATGTCGATGAGTGCGGTCACGTCACCGATGGTGATGAATCCGTCGCCGTTCACGTCAGCATTGAGCCGATTGATCATTTCCATGTCATTGCTGAGCAGGGCATCAATGAGCGTGGTCACGTCACCGATAGTCACGTGGCCGTCGCCATTGGCATCACCGGTCATCACAGGATCTTCGGGTTTCTCATACACCTCAATATAGACGATATTGGTCGAGTTCTTCACACCATCGACGGTGTAGTGGAACTGGATACCGATGCGCCAGTTGAAGAAGGGAACAAAGCTGTTGGTTTCTTGAGACCAAGTGCCCTCGAAGGTGGGATAACCGATGTAGAGATCCATATCATGATTATACCAGGTGTCGTAAGTGATTTCGGTCATGTCCTCCTCGATGTTATACTTGCTGGCATCGAAGGTGAACAGCTGGTCATTGTCGGTATAGATGCTGTAGCTCAGCGCCTCCTCAAAGATGGGCAGGCCATCCACGTCAAATTCCGGCTTCAAGACTTCCAGATAGGTGCTTTCCCATTGGTTCTGTGCTTCATGCCATGAATAGATGACGGGATCGGGAAGCATAGTGGGATGCAAGGAAGCATACTTGGTGTCCCAGTTGATTTCATTGGTCCAATCGCCCGATAGATTTACATAGGCAAGACCTGTGCCATGTAGCATCTGCTCCAATCCGGCCTGGAAGGTTTCCCAATCAATAGAGCCGCTATCGTACTGTTCATGGAGACCATAAAATTCCTCGGCTGTAGGACCATTGGAGTTGTCCATGAGGAGACAACCGTTTGTGATGGTATAGGTCACCTCGGTCACGCTGTTGTCGGGCGTAAAGATGACGTTCCGTTCATCATCGGGGCTCTCGGGATTGATTGGCTCAACCGAGATTGAACCCCATGCCAATTGTTCGCCATAGCCTGATTTATCATTCCAGAGAACATATTGTCCCAGGGGCACGGTAATCTTGGTACCGTTGGCACTCAAGGTGCCTCGTACCCAAGTGCCACGGTAGGACTGAGCGTTGCAGTAAACGGGATCTTGCAGGTAAACCGTCTCGCCGTCGGGGGCAAAAACAACGTTGGCCTCACCCCATTGCTCAGAGAGATTGATCCATTCGTTGATGTACTTGCTGTCGCTTGCCTTCTTCATGAGCTCTTCGTAGTTCCAGATGCCATAACCGGCACGCTTGTAGGTCACCAATTCGCCATTGGGCTGATCGTAGATGACCGTGGGCACAGCCTGGGGCTCACCGAATACAGTGAGCAGGTCACATATAGCGAAATATTGAGGAGCGCTAAGGTAAGAAGCTGCGATAACCATAGCACCGTCGACGCCGTCGTTAGGACCGAAACTGGTGTTGTCCAGGCTGATGTTATCGCCATTGATGCTGAACGTGATTTCGGTCACGCTGGGGTCATAATCGAGCAGGTACTCACCAGGATAATTGGGATCCTCTACAACTTGACCAGCGGTTAAGACGATGTATTCAGTCCCACCCCTGTTGCCTGGGATGGCTCTTACTGGGTCTTGTTGTTGTAAGATAGCGATAGTCTGTTCCGTTGGAACATGGATCTTGCCACCCGAGATGGTACCTCTTACCCAAGTGCCGGGACCGTTATAGATGATGTCCTGGATATAAACGGTCTCGCCGTCGGGAGCATAGACGATGTTGGCAGTACCGTCTTGCTGAGATACTGCACCATCCCAACTAACTTGGTAGCCGCTGCGTGAGTAGGACACTAACTCGCCCTCAGGCTGCTCGTCGATGACAGAGGGGGGTATGGTGAATACCGTGTTTATGTCGCACTGTGCAAAATACGTGGGGTAGTCACTATACACGGCAACTAGACCTGTGGCCCCATCCATGTCGTCATTGGGGCTGAAGGAGGTGCCATCTAGTGAGATGACATTGCCATTGATCGTGAATGTGGCCTCGGTAATCGATGGGTCATAGTTAAACATGTATTCATTATAATTCTCATTGTAGTATGTCTGGCCAAAAGCCAACATATAACCCCAGCCTCCGTTACCACGGTTATTTTGTTTCTTGGGATCTTGCCAATAGATGAACTGTTTCATGGGAACATGAATCTTGCCGTTCTCGATAGTTCCCATCACCCAAGAGCCAAAACCGCTATTGCAGATGATGTCCTGAATGTAAACGGTCTCGCCGTCGGGAGCATAGACGATATTTACTTCACCACCTTGAGTGCGGTAATTACCACTGAAATAATAACCGCTGCGCTGGTAGGACACCAACTCGCCTTCGGGCTGATCCTCGATAACCGTTGTCTCAACATAGGGGGATAAGAAGGTGTTGTAGTACATTGTGAAGTATGTTTCACCATCAAGGTATTCCTCCATCATAGCCAGGCCCGTTGCGCCGTCACCAGAATCGTCTCCGGTTGAGTTGTCCATGATGAGGTTGTCACCGTCGATGGTGAAAGTGACTTCGGTCGCCGTCGGGTCGGGTGTGAATGTGAACCAGAGGTCATCGTCGTTGTCAGGTGCAATAGCAGCGCTGCCCCAATCTAAGTACGCACTTTCGCCTACTAAGTCAAAATAAATATACTGACCTAGAGGTACATGGATTTTGCCGCCTGAGATGGTGCCTCTTACCCATGTGTTATATTCGTAGTAATTGACAATGATGTCCCGGATATATACCGTTTCGCCGTCAGGGGCATAGACGACATCAATAGGTTCACCAAAATCATAAAAAGGATTATTATAGGAGGAAAGATGATAGTTTTCACGACCATAGGTCACCAATTCGCCTTCGGGCTGCTCAGTGATAATTTCTGGAATAGCGATTTCATCGGGTGTGAATACCGTGCCCCATTCAAAATAATAGAAATCGTCTTCATCATCCCAAAAGGAAACGAGACCCGTGGCTCCGTCGCCGTTATCACCTCCGTTGGAGTTGTCCAGGACGATGTTGTCACCGTCGATGGTGTAGGTGACAGCGGTCACGTCGGGGTCAGGAGTGAACACAAACTTATCGCTATCTTGATTCTTCTCGACTGAGCCCCATGCCAGATAGAGCCCGTACCAGTACTCTCCATCTTCGTAATAGGTCCAAACATACTGTCCAAGCGGAATGGTGATTTTTCCGTTGGCAATGGTGCCAGTCACCCATCCACTATTATACACTCCGCACGCCAGACCTTTGACATATACCGTGGTGCCATCAGGGTCATAAACCACCATGACATTGCCTCTTTGAGAAAATGGATTACCATAATTTCCAGTGCAATCTCCGGAGCGCTTGTAGGTCACGAGAGTGCCTTCGGGTTGCTCGTAATTGGCCTCGGGCGTTTCACCCCTCAGTTTCGTCGGTTTAGTGGCCTTGTGTTGCATGTTGTGCGACTTGAAACGTTGCTCTGACGCCGGATGCCGCTTCTGCATGATGGCGTCATGCTTTTGATTCCAAGTATCCACACCAGCCGAAGCGCCCACCGCAATGGTGAGGCCCAGCAATAGGAATAGAATTCTTTTCATAAGCAAATAGTTTTAAAGTTAATAATTATGGTTAATAAGTTTCAGATTTGTTACAAAAATACAATTATTCAACGAAAAAACATGAAAAACTCTTGCATTTAACGTATATTAACGTTTGTGTTGTGCCTCGGTAACTATTCAGCCAAACGCCTTCTGTTATGCCTCACGCTAAGGCGCAAAGACGCAAAGTATTTGTTTTATATTCGTTTGCTGTATATAAAAATATGTGATTGATTTGATGATAATTGTTCATTGTTTGAATAAGCTTGACATCTGGCATAATCCATTTAATTAATTATTAATCTTAGTGCCTTAGCGGCTTTGCGAGGGGTTACATTCGCTGAATAGTTACTGGTCGCCATGTGATGATGCTTTGTTTTTTCCGTGATTTTCCTTGTTTTTTGGTCTGGTTGGCATGGTTGTTGCAGGACTACTAAATTAAAAGTTATTAAAAGTTATGTATAACAGAGATTTTACACCCGAGTGGATTAACCGGTTGAGCGAGAACGAGGTATTTGTGTTTGGCAGTAATTTGGGCGGATTTCATGCTGGCGGCGCTGCGCGTGTCGCGCTCGAGTGCTTTGGCGCCGTGTGGGGTCAGGGTGTGGGCCTGCAAGGGCAGAGTTATGCCATCCCCACGATGCATGGCGGCGTTGACGTCATCAAGCCCTATGTGGACGAGTTCATCGCCTTTGCACGTGAGCACCACGACCTGAAGTTCCTTGTTACACCCATCGGTTGCGGCATTGCAGGCTTCACCATCGAGCAGATCGCCCCACTGTTTGCCGATGCCATCGACGACGAGAACATCATCCTGCCCGAGGACTTCGTGAGGGTGATAAACAGATAAAAGAGGGGAGAGATTAGAGATTAGAAAAAAGGGATGTGTGTATGAAGAAGAATAAAAAGGAGAAATCGCGCCTGGATGATGTCATCAAGGCCATGCGTCGAGGTAACCGTGAAGGCCAACAGGAAGTGCTCGGCCCCGGATTCCATTCGACAAACCGCATCCACCGCTCCAAGAAAACCTACACCCGCAAAACCAAGCACAAATCCACCGATGACCTGTAGCCACACCGCTCTCGCTGTGCCACCTCAAATAAGGAAGAAATAAATATAATAAAGACAATGCTATCCAACCTGTAGCAAAATAAAAACAACTCCCATAACTGGAATAACTTAATCGATGAAACCCCGTTTCAACCCTTATTGACAAGGAATACTACATTTATAGATTTCAAAAACTCCATTATTGATGTCATGTCAAGTATAATTATATTACTGTATTCGGTAAATGACACACAGAGGCTCAGTTACAACGATAACGACGGCATCATGACCACTGAGATAGAGCATACTTTCATGCGTCGTTGCAAAATAAAACACATGAATTCGGCCTGGGCTTTTATTGAAGTGTGTCCCCAGACACGTAGTGCAATTGAGGAATTGACACATAAGTATGATGACTTTACAAGGCACAGGATACGTAAACTAAAGGGTTTTGTTGATAAGTTACAAGACAATGATCATTTCTATTATTTTAATGAAATGAAAGCGTCGGTTGTTGAGCGCAGAACAGCCATTGATTGCATCAAAGTGATGAAAGAGGGCTATGTTCCATTTCCGATGATTCATAACAAAGCGTTTGAACACTACTCAAAACTAAATATCTTATTTGAATTTCATTCTTATGGTTATGATGGAATAGAGTCGTGGGTAGGTAACGAAAATGAGGATAATCGGGTATGCCGTTTCTGTGGAAAGAGTAGGCCCGATGTGACCTTCAACCAAAAGGCACACGCTATACAGGAGGCATTAGGCAATAAGCTCTTATTTTGTTTTGACGAGTGTGACGCATGTAACCATAATTTAGCACCTATTGAAGATCTTTTTAGGAGGTTAATGGATTTTAGAAGGGCCATGTATCATATCCCAAGGAAAGAAACTACCAGGACTCCTACAGTATTGGGCAAGCAGTTTATTATCAAAGCTGATTTAGACGGTTCGCCTGTATTGTACATAATGGAGGAAGAATTGCCAGCAGGAGTGGATAAAACAAAACCATTCTTTTACCATCTGGAAATGGGAAACCCAATCACCGATGAGGGACTATATAAAGCGCTCTGTAAAATGGTCATTGATTTGATTCCAGCAAAAGAACTGCCTCATTTTGAGAATACGATAAAATGGATTAAATCTAATGGCGATTGGTTTGTAGATTCACTCCCATCGGCTTTGTGCTCAGTCTTTACCGATGACGAAGTGCCTTTCAAGCAACCTGTATTAGATATCATGGTTAATAATCGTGGGATATTGAAGAATTCTCCTTATTGCACCGCAGTTTTGTGGATTTACGATATTGCTTATATGTTTTCTGTCCCTTTGACTGATGTTGATGCGGGCAAGTATAAGTATGATGACGATTTGAAATCTCATTGGCAACTCATGGGAGATTTAATAGGAATACATCATTGGGTTAAGCAAGGTACATCTAATCGTCATCTATCTACACCATGGGTGAATTGGGAAATCGACCCATCATCACCTAATGTTAAAATCCTGCCAAATAATCACCCGGTTTTTCTTGAAACAATTAGACACGAAAAGGAGAATTCGGATATCAGAATGCCGGCTTTTGTCACCTATGGGATAACCCTCAATCGAGTGGCAAAAAGCACTTTTGAGGTGTTATATGATGGTAAAGTTACAGAGGCAGATTTGAGAGACATTACCCAAGAAACTCTTTTTCCTGTTTTTACTATAGATAAAGTTTTAAGAACGGTGAGTGTCCAAATGCAAGCAACAGCGTACGATACGACATATAGAATTCCATTCTTCTCATTTTCTTTTAATGTTATCTTCGATATCAATTCGTTTGAAAAATACATTAATGTAGAATATGATGAACAGGCGACAATAACATTTGCATTCCATGTTGAACTGCGTAATTATTTGTTTGATTTTGCACTTGCGGCAGCAGAGTGTCAATTATCGATGCGAAGGAAGGGTACTCAATTCGAGAAATGTAGCCTAGACAAGATGAAAGATAGAGATTGTATCTTAGAACATGCAGTTTATCTAGTCCCTTCTGCCGATGGCCGTAAATATATCACGGTAAAGGATAATGCAATACACAGGAAATGCTATCTCAATTAAGCCATTGAGTTCAAGGTAATTAATATTCAAGACCCATTTATATTTTAGCATCCAAAAAGCAAATATAATAACGATCTGCTCAATTCTCCTCAGTCTATAATGATTCTATGTGTCTACATTAATAAAGAACATCTCTTTCCCATATAATAACACTCTATTTATTAACTGTTTCTTCTGTATATGTTACTGAATCAGATGGCGCTACTGACTCTATTTGGTGTGGCACTACACTATCCACAAACTGCTTAATATCTCTCTGAGACGTAAGAAGAATAACATAAAGAATAATTAGTATTATTGAAAATAGAAATGTCCCGGCCACATTCAAGCCTAAAGTTGCCCATCCACTAAATGTTCGTTCTTTTATTATATCTTCGATGTCTTTTTTTATTGACCCATTAATATCATTAATCTTGGAGTTGGCTGTTGTGGCTATACTTTTAAATGCTTCTTTGTATTCTTGACTTCTTTCTAATTCTTCTTTGACTGCGGCTCCAACACATTCAAGAAAGACCCCTTTTCCTTCTTTCTTATAACGTTCTAAACTAGCCAATGCAAAAGTCTTAAACTCTCTCATTTCTGCATCTGTTGGTGGAATATTATTATTCTCCTTCTTGTGCTGAATAATATGGTTGCGTTTTTCACGTTTATAGATGCCATAGGCTAGCAAACCTACTGCATCTTTATCTGATTGTACAAGCTTATCATATATTTCATTATAATCATTAGGCATACTTATTCGAATGTTCTTTGGCTTGGTTTAACAATGGGAATTCTTGATATCGCTTCACCTGCGATATCAATGAGTCTTGCTGTGGAAAATCTTGCAGTAGCTTTATGCCCCCCCCTCAAATTATACTCAACTAATAAATGGCCTTTAGCAATAGCTATACCATCTGATAGACTTTGTTTAGTCACATAAGAGGGCGATTCGGCTACTACATTGTGAGCAGAAGAAGTAAACTTTCCTTTTTTGGTTTTGTATTTAATTATTTGTTTCATTTTGAATGACAATTGTTTTATGTTTTATAACATAATCTGCAAATATAATACCAATTTTTCAATCTAACGTCATTTAATAATAAGAAAATAAAAAAAATAAAGCATTTAGTTATATATAGCTTAAATAAGATTGGTGTAGAGTGTGAATAACCGTGCTATTACCTCGTTCTCGTGAAGAGTAGGGGGCAAGCCGTAGGCGGCCATGACGGCGCGGTCGTTATCGCGATGTGCTTTCAGTAGTTCGGTGGGCATCGTTATGGGATCGTACAGGTCGGCCAAACTGCTGTTGGGATACAAGGCACGTGCGTCGAGGATGGCTTGTGCAGTCTGCTCAATCTTTTCTCGCTGCCTTTCAGTCACTATTGGCCATGGGAAATTGTTGTAAACGATCGTGTTGGAATAACTAAAATCACTCTTTAGACGTCCACAAACAACCTTCATCCATGCCATGTGAACACTAGATGTTAGCACTCCAAAATAGTACTTTGATGCCGCTGGAACCATGAATAGTTTATCACCTGGGATGATATCTTTTGAAAGATAATCTATCGGAATGTACTTTCTATTTTCAGACGAAACTTTGGGTATTGCAATATAATCAGTTGTGCATTCCCTCACTTCTTCAAATAGCATAGGGGTTTCAGCTTTTTTCCTTGTTGTGGCTTTAGGACTTTTCAACCTGAAAGTGCGAACCTTTTCAATTCTTTCCATAACTTCTGGGCATTGCCTAATAATGTTCGGTGCAGCATTTACCAACCAAAGGCAATAACGAGGTTTTCTCTGAATAAAGTCATTCCCCATCATATAAGGTCGAATGAGTTGTTCAGATAATGGGTTGGCTTGAATAATATTGTTCTTTTCATCTTCAGAGAGAATAAGGTGCCCGCCGACAGTTGCTTTCCCACCATTCAACATTGTTGGTACTTTACAGAGAGGTTCAAGGATGCTTGTTACATAAAAATCAGGCGCATCAAGTAGATAGCCATTGATGTTATCAGCACGGATTAATTCTTCATTGTCAATTATTATTTTGTTTTTATTACCTTTAAAACTGAAGCCAATAATGACACAATGTACTTGAGCTTTGATTTTGGCCTCGCTGTCCCAGCGGAATGTACGATATGCAAAGTCTATTTTTATTTTGAACAGATCCTTTAATGGTTTCCAAATAGCTGCGACCTGTTCTCCTTGTGTAATACTATTAGTCGATACAAGAGCGGATTTTATTGTTGTCCCATGCATTAGCTGAGCTGTTTTATAGAACCAGCCAGCTACATAATCGATAATTCCTGATTTTTTTAAGGACTTGCCTTTTGCGTCCACAAACACGTTTAAGATATCTTGCTTTTGCTCTTTATTTTGTAGTGAATTACCCTTGAATGGAGGGTTACCTATGATGTAGTTGAGTTTATCTTTGGGGACAATAGTTTCCCAGTTTATTCGCAAGGCATTGCCCTCGGTGATATTGGGGTAAGTCTTGAGGGGCAGGAAGTCGATTTCGTGATGAATAATTTTCTCGGTCTCGGTTAGCATTTGTGATTCGCTGATCCAGAGTGCTGTAGTGGCGACAGCAACAGCAAAGTCGTTAATCTCTATACCATAGAACTGATGGATGTTCACCTTGATGGGATTGATAAAATTATCTCCACCGATAAAATATGGCTCAATATCGTAGCGACCACGAATGGCCCTGTTTTCGAGTCGGCGTAACGATAAGTATGTCTCAGTCAAGAAATTGCCACTTCCACAAGCGGGGTCCAGAAAAGTTAACGACGATAACTTATCTTGATAATTAATAAGCATCTTCTGTCGCTTGTTAATAATCGGTTCAGTCAAAATGTCGTCCAGTTCGTGAAGCAGATCGTCAAGGAAAAGAGGATCAATGACCTTGTGGATATTTTCAATGCTGGTATAGTGCATACCGCCACTGCGGCGCGTATCGGGATTTAAAGTACTCTCAAACACGGCTCCGAAGATGGTAGGTGAAATCTCGCTCCAGTCAAAATCAAGTGAAGCATTATTCAATAAGGTTTCCTTTAATTCTGAGGTAAATTGAGGGATCTCAATGACTTCGTCGAATAACCCTCCATTAGTGTATGGAAAGGCTTTTAAGTCATCCATCAGATATCGGCTACGCTTATCCTCTGGTGTATTAAGGACTTCAAATAGTCTTAATAATGCCCCTCGAATGTCGATGGCATCATAGTGAGCAATGTAATCATGAAATTGGTTATGGCGAAAAATACCTGCATCTTCAGCATAAAGGCAGAATACAAGGCGGACACATAAGATGTTTAACCACCTAAATGCTTCTTGAGAATTGTCGTTATATTGTTTCTTCAGTGCATCATAAAGAATAGCCACTATATCACCGGCCTGGATGGAAACTTGCATCTCTTTGTCAAGGTGATTCGCTCCTGATTCAACAAGAAACTGCAGCCGATAGTATTCCTTAGCAAGGTCCTTCAATAAAATCTTCTCGGGCTTGGCGCTAGGCCTTTCCATATCATATACTAAGAATTCAGCAAAATTACAAGTTACAATCCAGCGAGGGCGCTTGCTGTAGGGTAAACCAGCACTATAGCGTTGAGCCTGCTGGAATGGAGTTAACTTCTTACCATCGCTCTGTGGTATAAATGATAGCAAGCTCTTGTCAATTGATTTCTGCTCAATCATGGTGTGTGTGCATTCAATGTAACCATCGATAAACGAGGTCTTGTCAATATGCACCTTATCTTCAAAGGAAATTACATTTGAGGGCTCTTCAATACCGAACACCTCGGTCAGCAGTTCTATCCAGAACAGCTGACTTTCGCCTTTCTCATAGCCCTTGCCCTCCCAGCGTTCGGCAAAGCGCTGGGCTGCTTGGGCAATCTGTTTCTCGCTCTTGTTCATGGTGCGATCGTTTTTACGGATTCACAAAGATAATAAAAACCATTTTAACACTGTGTTCTTTTCTTGTTTTTTGTACCTTTGCATTCGAGATTACTGAAAGGCAGTTAAGATTCATTAACAATCCCGCTCCACCTGTTTCATTTTATATCCTATAGTTTATCTATTGTTAATCAATAAATTATAGAAGTATAGCTAAAAACGCCACATTGCCTTTTGACACATTTGTAGACTGTAACTCGGACAACACAGGCAACGGTTCTAACAACAATGACAAATAAAATTGTTGTCCCCATTAGTCAAAGAGGTTGTCTATGTTGTCTGAAAAAGAAAGCGGATACCACTTAACACCTAACACCTCCTTTTGGCCATTTCAGACTAATTCAGTACATTTGCAGGGTAATATTAATAAAGATAGATGTGATGAAGAAATATCAGCAGATGATGATGCTTGCCCTGGTTCTTCTGGGCGGCATGTTAACGGGCTGCAAGAACGCCCGCGATGTGGCTCGGGTGGTCGATCCGACGATGGATTCGAGCCAGTTTGTGAACATCACCGATGTGGTGCCCGACGCGATTCTCGAAATCCGCTATTTCAGCACCTATAACTTTGTGGGTGCTCGCATCGACGGATACGAGGAGCCCGTGGCGCTGATGACACGTGTGGCAGCCGACAGTCTGCGAGCCGCCAGTGACGACCTCAAGCGTCATGGCTATTGCATCAAGATCTATGATGCTTACCGTCCCCAGCGTGGCGTGGATCACTTCATGCGATGGGCTCTGGATCAAGGTGACACCATCACCAAGGCCTATTTTTATCCCCGGTTGACCAAGAAGGAGGTCTTTGACGGCGAATATGTCGCTACCAAGAGCGGTCACTCGCGCGGATCGACAATCGATTTGACCATTGTCGATATGAAGACCGGTAAGGAGGTTGATATGGGAGGAACATTTGACTGGTTTGGTATCGAGAGCCATCCCGACTACGGTGGCGGCAACCCCGAGACACTGGATTTCCAGCAGACTGTTCCCACTTTCACCAGCGAGCAGTTCTACAATCGCATGGTGCTGCGATCAGCAATGCTGCGCCACGGTTTCAAGCCTCTGGACAACGAGTGGTGGCACTTCACGTTAAAGAACGAGCCTTTCCCCGACACTTACTTCAACTTCCCCGTCAAAACCCTTAAGAAGTAGCTGTGTTATAACGGCAGACGGTGCAGACACTGTGGGGAAAGACCATGGTCTCAAAAACGACTGGCGGCATCTTGTCAAGCATGTGACAGATGTCGCCATTGTTATCGTCGCCCGTGAGCTTGTACAGGCTTTCCTTCATCGTCCACAAGCGGTAGAAAGCAACGTCTGTGTGTCCCGCTGAAGCGATCTGCTGTTGCTCACTCTCGCTCATCACAGTGGTCGCGACACGCTCGTCGATGATGTCGAGCGACTCTATGTCGATGCCCACAGGCTCATCGCTTACCGCACAGGCCACCGCTTCGCGGCAATGGCTCAGGCTGAAGTGGATGTGAGGGTATTCCTGTAAATGAGGCTTGCCTTTGGTGTCGATAGTAAACAATGGAGGCTCGTGGATGCCGTATTCATGCAGCAGGGCACGATGCAGGAGCCGAAAAGCTGCAACACAGAGGCGCTGATCGTGCTCATGGCGGTAGCGCAGGGCATATTCCCGCCGCTGAGGACTTACCTCATTGAGGGCCTGCTGCAGGTCAAAGTCCATGATATGGTCATCCACATAAATCACGCTTTCTTCAACTCAAACTTGATGTGCCTTGATTTATGCAATGCAAAGATGACAAAGGCCTCAATGATGTAGGCGATGAGGTAGCTGTACCAGATGTGTTGTGGCATTAACTTGGCCATGACCCACAATACGGGAATGACTGTGAGCGACAAGGCAAACGAGATGAACAACGCCATGCGGTGCTGGCTGTAGAGCTTATAGACGATCATCTGCACATAGATGTAGCAGAAGGGGATGAAACTCAAGGCAAACACGCGCAGTGCAGGAGCACTCTGGGTCAACATCTCGGGCTCGTCACAGCCGAACAACCGTGCGATGCCCTGAGGGTAAATCCAAACGAGCAGGCAGGTAGTGACCATAGCAGCGGTGATGAAACGGAAACCTCGCTTGATGACGGTGCGCACGCCCTCGTTGTTGCCTTCGCCCACCTGGATGGCACCCAACGACTGCAGCGTCTGGCATGTGCCCGAGAGGAACAGGTTATAGACCTGCAGCAAGTTCATGCACAGGGCAAACACAAAGATACCCGTGCGGCCGGTCGTCGTGAGGACGATTTTGTTGGCACTGAACAGCAACAGCGTCAAGCAGATAGAAGCTACGGCCAGCGGAGCGCCCTGGGAGATAATCTGCCTCCATGATGCCGCGAGTTCGTCGGTCGAGAATATGGGTACCAGGCGACGGCTCTCCGGTTTGCGCCAGTGGGTGAGCAGAATGGCGATGCCTACAAGATGGCCTATCACCGTCGCTGCCGAAGAACCCGTGATGCCCCAGCCGAACCACTTGATGAATACGATGTCAAGGCACAGGTTCACCGCGTTGTCGATGATGACCGCCAGCGATACCAGCCGCGGACTGCCGTTCACGCCCACCATGGTCGAGAGTCCCCACATGAGGATAAAGGCCGGACAGCCGATGAGCAGAACTTGCATGTAGTCACGGGCCAGTGGCAAAATCTGCTCGTTGCTGCACAGCATGCGTGCCGTCTGGCTTGGGAATATCAGGCCTCCGACAATCGACAGCAGCAGTCCCAACCCCAGCGTCAGTGACAGCGAACGGGTGAAGAAACGCCGGGCGTCATTAATCTTTTTCTGGCCCAAGGCATAGGCCACCAGCATGCCTGCACCCGCATTGATGAGCAGATGCATGGTAAAGATGAACTGGGTGATGGGCGTGGACAGGTTGATGGCGCTCACGCCATCCTCGCTGATGAGGTTGCCCACGATGATACCGTCCACCACGGTACCCAGGCAGCCCGAGAGGGCCACCAGGATATAAGCCCACAGGTAGCGGTAGAATTGAGTCTTGATATCGTTTTCCATTACTGTTTAATGTCCAGGTGGTCTAGAAAAACTAGACCACCTGGAACGTTGTCTTTGTTAGAAATCGAAGAATCCAAGTGAACTGATGGCTGTCAACATGCGCTCCACATAGTCCCACGAAGTGGGCGACCAGGAGAAGCCCAGACGGTAGAGCACCTGAGTGGTGTAGTTGTTGTCGCGCTTGACATCAACGGTCTTCTGGCCATGAGCCATATCTTGGTAGGCGAGCAGGCTCGACATGGAATTTGCCTTGACCGGATCGTTCTTGGCATCATCCATGGCCTTCTCAAACTCTTCCAGCTCAACAAACTTCACACCATCGCCCACGTTGCTCAATCCCATGAGCACATCGCCTAGGAATTGACCGTGGATGTTGTAAGGATGGAACACGATGCAATCCTTGGGGGTGGAGCTCAACAGCACGATGGCATGTGCCACCTCGTTGATGGGTGAGAATTCCACCTGTTGGTTGCGCATGGCGTGCGGACAACATCCCAACATGTTATAGACCTTGATGCGGCCCATGAACGAGTTGGTGGAGAAGTTGGCCTGGAACTCGCCGTCGGTCGAACGTGCTGCCAGATTGCCCACACGCATAATCTTGGCGTTCAAGCCATGATGTGCGATGGCATCCAGAATGAGGCGCTCGGCCATGAACTTGGAGTAGATGTACTTGTTGCCCAGGAACTGACCCATGTAGAGGCGCTGCTCGGTGAAGATGTCACTCTTGATCTCGCCAGCCCACAAGCCGCGTGTGCTCGCCGTGGAGACGTGGATGAGTTTGGCGCCCGTCTTGAGGCAGTAGTCCACACAACGCTGGGCACCGCCGATGTTCACATCTTCAATTTCGGTTCCCTCGCTGAAGTGCTTGACGATAGCGGCGCAGTTGAAGATGGTATCTACCTGCAGACCTTCGCTAAAGTCAGTGGTCACGTCGCCAAGGACGATGTGCAGGCGCTTGTCGAACAGCTCGGTGAAAGAGTTGTCAAAGTAGTAGAACAACAGCGATTTCAGACGGCGCTCGGCAGCCTCGATGGTCTTTCCGCGCACGAGGCAGTGGATGTTCTTGGCGTCAGAGTCGATGAGTTCGCGCAGGATGTGGATACCCAGATAACCTGTGGCGCCCGTTACAAGCACGTCGCCCAGTTGCTGGCGTTCACCGTTGCGGAAGCTGTCCAGCGTGTTGTGTTGCAACAGGTTGTTGATGTCGGTGTAATCAAATGCGGTGATCTCGTCATCGCCTTCAGCAGCACTTTCGCCGGTAACCAGGCGAGCCAGTTTGCGGGGCGTGGGATTGGCGAATACATCACCATAGGCCACGTGCATACCTGCTTTGTCGGCCTCAATGATGACGCGTGTCACCACGAGCGAGGTGCCACCCAACTCAAAGAAGTTGTCGGTCGCACCCACCTTGTCCATCTGCAGAATATCAGCGAAGATGTCACAGAAGGCACGCTCGGTGTCATTGGCAGGTTCCACATAAGCCGAACTGATGGCCAATTCGGGCTCAGGCAGCGCCTTGACGTCGGTCTTGCCGTTGGGGGTCATGGGCATCTCCTTGAGCTGCAAGTAGGCTGTGGGCACCATGTATTGCGTCAGGCTCTTGGAAATCTCGGCCTTGAGGGCGTCGGGAGCAATTTCGCGGTCGGCAGTATAATAGGCACACAGGTGCTCCTTGTCGTTGATTTTGCGGATGAGGATGACCACCTTTTTCAGTCCTTCGACCTTGAGAATGACGTTCTCGATTTCGCCCAGCTCGATGCGCAGGCCACGCAACTTGATCTGGTGGTCGGTGCGTCCCAGGATGACCACGTCGCCATCAGGCAGCCACTTGGCATAGTCGCCGGACTTATAGACGCGTGTTCCGTGATAGTCCACAAAGCGCTCGCGGGTCATCTCGTCGAGGTTGTTGTAGCCGTGGGCCACGCCACGACCACCAATGTAGAGTTCACCCACAACGCCCACGGGCAACTCGTTGCCGTCCTGGTCAACGATATACTCGATAACGTTTAACTGGGGCTTACCCACTGTGACGAGTTCAGCGTTGGTCAGTTCCTTATTGTTTGAAGCAACGGTGATTTCGGTGGGACCATAGCAGTTGAATATGCGGGCCTTGGTCACTTTCCTGAGTTGGCCGAGCAGTTGGTCGGAGAATTTCTCACCACCGGCGCGTGCGATGTTGATGCGGCTGATGGCATCACAGAAGTCCTCACTCGTCAGCCAGGTCATCCAACGTGACGGCGTGCCCGATACCATATTGATGTGCTCCTCGTTGATGAGGCGGGCCAGGTCGAGCGGGTTGTTGGCCTGCTCCTCGGTAGCCACGATGAGTGTCTTGCCATTGAAGAATGAGGTGCCGATGTCCTGCAGGGCGGCGTCAAACGAGATGGTCGTCACGCTCAGGATGCGCTTGGCATCGGTCATCACACCATTAGCAAACACGTTGGCAGGGTGACCGTAGAGGTAGTTGCAGATGCCCTTGTGGCGCAGCATCACACCCTTGGGACGGCCAGTCGAACCACTGGTGTAAATCAGGTAGGCAAGGTCATCGGGAGTGATGTCGGTAGTTACCTTACCATCATTGTCATCGTTAATCAGTTCTTCTACATCAATGGCCTTGCCCTCAGGAACAGTGTCCATGCGGTCGGCTGTTGTGATAATGTAACGCGCCTCGCTATCCTCAAGGATGAGTTTAACGCGGTCAGCGGGATATTCGGGATCACAAGGAATGTAGGCAGCTCCCGATTTCAGCACACCGAACAGCGCCAAGATGAGTCGGCTGGTGCGGGGCAGCAGCAGGGCAACACGGTCGCGCTCTTGCACACCACGGCGGCGCAGGGCTGCCGCAATGCGGTTGGTCACCTCATCCATCTCACGGTAAGTGAAGCGGGCATCGATGGCTACCAGTGCCTCTTGGTCGGGTTGTGTTTGAGCATAGTGGCCAATGCATTCATGGAAGAATGTGAATGGAGCATCACCCGTAGCGGTCTGACGCAATAGGCCTAATTCCTTCTCCTGGTCATCGCTGACAATGGACAGCTGGCGCAATTTGGCTTGCGGCTGCTCCATCATCCTGTTAGCGACCGCGACGATGCTTTCGGCCAATCCGCGTCCCACGCGCTCACTGTAGATGGCGTCGTCATACTCGACAACCACGCCGCAGGGCTCGATTTTGATGTTGATCTTGAACTTGGGGACGTTGAGCTCCAGCAATTCCTGATCAACGGGCTTGCCGTTGACAGTGTATTGCGAAAGTACACCCACCTGATAAGCGTAGGCGATGGCGGGACGGAAACCGTAATCGGTAGCGATGCGGGCGAATGGATAATCCTCATGGCGCAGCGTCTGGTCGAATGTGTCGCTGGCGTTCTTCAGGAATTGGCTCACTGTCACGTCGTCGATGCTCATACCCAGGGCGAGCGTGTTGACGAACATACCCACTGTATCGGCAATCTTCAGGTTGCTGCGACCGCTGCTGACGGTGCAGAGATAGACGTCGCGGTTGTTGGTGTAGCGTGATACCACATAGGAGGTTGCAGCGAGGAACAGGTGGGCTGGGGTAATCTCCTGCTGGCGGCAGAAGGCTGTCGCTTTCTCCAGGTCAACAGGGCAGACTGCCTCCCCGATGAATCCCTGCTCGTCACTCTTGGGCAGGTCGGCGGGAATTTCGCTGGCGCCCTCACAGGTCTGCAATTTCTCGGCGAAGAATTGTTGTGACTCCTTAAAGGCATCGGTCTCCTCGGCCGCTTTCTGGTCGATGACAAAGTCGAGGTAGTTGTAGGTCTCCTTTTCCACCTTTTTGCCTTCGAGGGTAGCATTGAGCTGGCGGATTAACAGGTCGGCTGAGCCACCGTCAAAGACCAGATGGTGCAAATCCAGCAACAGATGAACGCCACTGGCCGTCTTGACCACCTCGGCGCGGTATAACGGTGCCTTCTGCAAATTGAAGGGCCGAACAAACTCCTTCTTGTATTTTGCCAATTCCTCGTCGCTCATTTCGGTGATGCCTACCTCGACGGGAACACTGTCATCAGTTGTCTGGACGATGGTGTCGCCCTCGGTCGTGAAGTGGACACTCAATTCAGGATGTGACTCGATGACACGTTTAGCTGCATCGGCAAGGACGTTGGCATCAATGCCCTCAGGATAAGAGAGCATGTAGGGGATGTTATAGATGGTGGATGCGGGATTCTTCAGGCAATCGAAGTAGACACCAGTTTGGGCATAGGATAGCGGTGCGTTGGTAATGACCTTGGTCTCCTCGGGCTTGGATGCTTCAGCGGCAGGTTGAACGCCGCCAGCGAGCATTGCCTTGAGAATCTCGTTTTCTATCGATTGGATGGTGCCTGTCTTCACCAGGTTGCGGGAGTCAAGCGTCACGCCAAAGCGTTTGTTGACCTGCACGGCCAGCTTGATCGCCGATATAGAAGTCAGGCCCGCATAGCCCAGCACTGTGGTCACCCCGAAGTCCTTGTTATTGACGATGTCGGCAACAATCTGGTGCAATTCCTCTTCGAGCACGTTCATGGGCACGTTGACAGCCTCGACCTCGGCAGCCTTCTTCTCGGGCTTGGGCAAGGCGCGCTTGTTCACTTTTTGGTTCTGGTTCAAGGGGATGGCATCGATCTGCATGGTTACTGCAGGCACCATGTAAGGCGGCTTTTGGTCCAGAATGAAGTTGTTGAGCGCTTCGATATCCACTTGATTATCGCTCACGACATAGGCTGCGATGAACTTGCCGCCGCCCTCATCGTCAAAGGCTTGTACCGTGGCATCCTTGATGCCGGGGAACTCGCGGATGACGCTCTCAACCTCCTTGAGCTCGATGCGGAAACCGCGAATCTTCACTTGACCGTCGCGGCGTCCCACAAACTGGATGTCGCCCGATGGCAAGTAACGAACGATGTCGCCCGTGCGATAGATACGGGAATATTTTTCCTCGGTGGTGAAAGGATTGGAGATAAAGACTTCGGCGGTCTTTTCAGGGCGGTTCAAGTAACCACGGCTCACTTGAGGACCTGCTGCCCACAATTCACCCGCTGCGCCCACCGGCAGGCGATGACCCTGTGGGTCAACGATGTACAAGCGCACGTTTTTCGGCGCTTTGCCGATAGGAATTTCCTTCATCTTCTTATAGACATGATAGTAGGTAATGAATACCGTTGTCTCGGTGGGACCATAGAGGTTGTAGAGCTTGATGCCCTGCGGTGGTGTTATTGAAGCCAGTTTTTCACCGCCGGCCGAGAGATACTGCAACGAGTGGTTCTCAACGCTGGTGGCGAACTGGTAACACACTTGCGTTGTCATAAACGAGTGGGTGATGCCGTTCTGCTCAAAATACTCGTTGAGGGCGATAAGGTCCAGACGCAATTCCTCAGGAACGATATAGACCGTCGCACCGCAAGTGAGGGCAGGGTAGGTATCCATCATGTTGGCGTCAAAACCGTAGCTGGCATAGGCAGCCAACTTGTTTCCCGGCTTGAGATCGAACATTTGATGGTACCAGTGGCAGAAAGCCACAAGATTGCGATGGGTTAACTGGCAGCCCTTGGGCACACCTGTCGAACCCGAAGTATAAAGCAGGATGAACAACTGGTCGGGCGTGATGTCCACCTGGGGGGCAGGCGCTGCAGGAAGGCTCATGATATCCTTAGTCAGCAGCACTTCGCCTTGGTATTCGTCAACGATGGGGCGCAATTCCTCATCGGCAATGAGCAGCTTGGCGCTGGCATCCTGCATCATGAAGTTCAGGCGCTCCTTGGGGTAACTCGGGTCAAGCGGCTGATAGGCACAACCGGCCTTGAGCGCGCCCAGCGAGGCGATAGGCATCCACTCGCAGCGGGGGATGATTACCGATACCACGTCCTCGGCACCCAGACCCTTGCTGACGATATAGGCGGCAATGCGGTCGCTGATTTCGTCGACTTGGGCATAGGTGAACTGCTTGTCCATATAGACGGCGGCTATCGCATCGGGCGTGGCCTTCACCTGTTGGCGGAACAGCGACACGATGGTCTGACTGTCATCATAATCCAGTTCGCCCGGGTTGAAACTATCAAGAACGGCTACCTGGTCTGCCGTGGCAATGTTGATGTCGCGCAGGTATTCTTGGGTGAGGAAGCCCTCGAGCACGGCCTCATAACTCTCTAAAATTTGGGCAACGAGCTCTTGCGAATATTCGTTGGCTTTGTATTCGGCTTCAATCTCTATCTTGTTGTCGTTGATGAAGGCCTTCAGGTAGAACGATTCTTCAAGCGTGTTGTTAGCAATCCGAATCATCTCCATGGGCTTACCGTCTATCGTCTGGACGTCAAGCACATTGCCGTGCCAAGCGAAAATGGAGTTTGACTGCAGGTTCAAGTCTGTCATCAAGTCGGCGTAGGAATATGTGTCGTGTTCGCGGCACCCGCCCATCTGGTCCTGTCCTTGTTGCAACAGTTCCAGAACAGTCGTCTCATCGGTGAATTTGGCATATACCGGCAGGGTCTTTACCGTCATTCCTAACGAGCGGTTGAAGCGTTTGTCGGTCCGGCCGTTATAGATAGTGTTGAACAGACTCTCATGCTCATTGTTGAACTTGGCCAGCAGGAAAGCATAGGCTGTGGTGAACATCGTGCTCTTGAACACACCGTTCTTCTTGCAGTATTCATCCACTCGGCTCAAGTCGATCGACAGGGTGCGCAGCAATTGACCCTCGCGATACTCGGTCTCTTCCAGATCGGGCACAAACTGGGTGAAGGTGTCACCACAGTCAAAGTTGATGGCAAACCACTTCTTGGCTTCGTCAAAGGCGGGAGTCTTGCGCCTGGCTGCTTCGTCAGAGGCGACTTCCATCATCGTCAACTCTTCGGGGGCAATGGGCTCGCCTCGATAGGCCTTGTCGATGTCCTGCATCAAGATCCGGAACGATGCGCCGTCCATGATGATGTGGTGAAAGTCGACCATGAAGTAATAGTGTTCTTGGTCGCGCAACAACCTGAAGCGGAACAGTCGATCGCCGTAGATGTTGAACGGCTCCACGAACTGAGCTTTTTCCTGCTCGATATCTTGGATGTCTTCGATGTTGAGCGACCATTGCTCATTGGCCATGTCGAGCGTTTGTACCGGCTCTCCATCTTCGCCCAACTCGATGCGTGTGAACAGCGTGGGGTGAGCCATGAAGGCCGTCTTTACGGCATCAAGCAACCTTTGGCCATCCAGCGAACGGTCAAGTACATAAACGAAAGGCAAATTATAGCATGGTTCTCCCTGGTGGTTTACACATTCCACATATATACCGAATTGGGAGGTTGATAAGGGTGCAGATGATTTCATATACTTGTTTTTAATTTGTTACCATTTGAATGAGAAAATGCGAGGGTTGACACTTAGCGTAATCCATCCCCATCGCAGGTTGTTTTTTGAACTGGAGCGTTTCAGGCGCTCCATAGTCTCAGTGCCCCACATGAATGATGCACCTGCTGACACGCTCACGTCACGGCTAATGGAATAGGCTGCCTGGAACTCTATCTCATGGCCGAGGGTACGCTCCATATCATCAAGATTAGTGGCCATGGCAAGGTAGTGGTAACTGGCATTGATCATCATGTTCTTCAGTGGGCAATAAGTGCTACCAATATAGGCATTCTGGAGACCAGGGGTAAATCCGTGATGATATGCGCTCACATAGAAGAAGTCCATTGCTCCGTAGAACTGATGGTGGGAGCCATAGACTGTGCTGAAACCTTTAATGACATCGTGATGTATCATGCCGATATTGTGTCCTGTCGGCACAGCAAAATACTTGTCGCCACTCAGGTGGTCATAACCAGCTGTGACATTGAATCTTGGCGACTGGATATAGGTAACCTTAGTACTTGCCATCCATGCATCGATCTTAACGCCATGCTCGTTTTTGCCGAACTGCTTATAATAGGCCGCCTCGGCTTTCCAGTGCTCGGGCTGGAAAGACATATATCCACCCGCGAGATGTTGGAACCATGTTTTGTCAGGCTTATTGGTCAATTTACTCTGCATACCGATGTTCATGAACAACAACGATACCCCCAACGGGAATCGCGGTACGTCATAGTGATACCACGCTGTGTGCATGGTTTTGTAGGGCTGGGCACCGTCCTCGTAGATGGATCCGCCGGTAAGTGTCACATTGGCATTCTGGTTATAGGCCAGAATGATGTGGGCCTTGTGTCCGTGACCTTCGTAACCCAGTCGCAAAACGTCATGGGATGATGACGCCATCGCCCACTCATCAGAGCCGATGATGCGCTCGTCATCATAGTTGAGGGCCACACGACCCACTTGGGCAAACATGCCAAAACGTGTGGTCATCTTCACCCAGGCCTCATGCAGGTTAAAGGCGCCTCTGCCAGCTTGCCCCCACACGCCAGAGTGCTGTGGCGTGACGCGTGCTTCGAGCCAGTCTCGCTGGAAATTGATGGGCAGACGTGTACGACTAAGCACAAAATTGGATTTTGGCACATTGTCATTCTCACTTTCAGACTCTTCCTCGTCAACTTTAGGTGCTGCTGGCAGACCACCATATCGGGACTCTCCACGTCCCAAAATCTGCACATCCACGCTCAACTGGTTTTTAGGAGCGGGAATGGTATCAATGGGGGACTGTCCTGTTGCCAGCAGCGCAGGGGCGGCGAGTGCTACAAGAAGCCATCGCCTTAAATTGATGCTTATTTTGCCCATGGTGTGATTACTCAAACTCAAACAAGTTGATGAATCCCGTAATCTTGAACACGTTCTTGATATCGTCGTTCACATTGCGCAAGATGACCTTGTGCCCCTGGGCCTTAGTTTTCTTGAGCACGTCGAGCAGGATACGCAGGCCGCTAGATGCAATGTACTCCAGTTCTTCACATTCAAATGCGATATCTTTGCTGATGGCTTCGGTAACGGGCTTTAGAGTTTGATCGACCTCAATTGCTGCTGCTGTATCGAATGAACCAACCAGCGTGATCATTGTTTTGTTCTCTAATTCTTGAATTGTAGTTTTCATTTTAGTTATAGTTTTAAATGGTTGATATCATTGTATATTATTATAATTCTTTTTAAGAGTGAGCACGTTCTTGCCGTCGTTACGTTCATAGTTGATGGAATCCATCAGTTCCTTGACCAGCAGTATACCCAGTCCGCCGATGGGACGCTCCTCGGCGCTGAGCGTGGTGTCGGCTTCTCCCTTCAAGGTCGGGTCAAAGGCCTTTCCCTGGTCGATAATGATGAATTTCAGCCATTGACCAGTAGCTTTGGCTTGGACTATGACGTAACCCTTAGTGCCAATGGGGTAGGCATAACTCATTACGTTGACCACAGCCTCTTCAACTGCCAGCATGAGTTGTGACGATAAAGAGGAATCAAGGTTTAATTCACTGGTCACCGATTTGACGAAATCATTGAGCTCGGGTACCTGATGCACATCGTTGTTCAAATTGATGGCCTTGTCGAGCACGAGGGTCTCATCGGGACGGTGGTAATGAAGGGCAAGCATGGTCAAGTCGTCGCTCTGCTGTGCTCCGTTCACGAACAAGGTGGCTTGTTCATATAAGGCATCCATCAGAACGCCAGGTGCAGTCTTGCCTTGCTCCAAACATTGCTGGGCGGCATCAATAATGCGTTGCAGACCGAATAGATGCTTTTCTTTGTCGGATGCTTCGGTCAGGCCATCGGTATAGAGCAGCAGTGTCGTGTCGGGCATCAGTTGGACTTGTTGCATCTCATACTTGAAGTCATCGAACAGCCCGACGGGAAGATTGGCCTTTACCGGTAATAGATCCACACCATTACAGATGAGCAGTGGCGCATCGTGACCGGCATTGCAGTAACGCAAGCGTCCAGTAGGCAGGTCAAGCACTCCGACGAAAAGGGTGACGAACATATTGGTTTGGTTGCCTTCACAAGCACTCTCGTTGATGGCCTTCATGATGTACGACGGGTTGGTCTCATTTTGTGACAGGCTTCGGAACAGGGAGTGTACAACTGCCATCACCAGTGATGACGGAACACCCTTGCCACTCACATCACCAATGCAGAAGTAAAGTTTCTCGTCTCGGATGAAGTAGTCATACAAGTCTCCTCCTACTTCGAGCGCACTGACCTGTTTGCCGCTCACGTCAACGTCGGGACGACTGATGTCACTGTGAGGCAGCATTTCGCTCTGAATTGTTTGGGCGACGTGCAATTCACTGTCGGTGCGTTCTTTGTTCAGTCTGGATTCGTGCAATCGTGTCACATATTGGTTGAAACGGTAGATAATGAATCCCAGCAATGAAAAAGCTCCCAGCATCAGCAACAAAAAGTTTCGGCTCATTCTGTTGAGCTTGGAAAAGACTTCTTTGTCATAGCACACCATCACAACTTGCCAATGGGGTTGGCCTTTCATAAAGGCATAGTAGGCATACCCCTTGCCCTTTTCCTTGTCGTTGAATGAGATGATCTTGCTGCGCCCCGAACTACTGGATTCGCGTTCGTATGTACTGTCGTTGATCATTTTCACAACAGCGGCTACATCGCTTTGTTGGGTATGGCTCGAGTCGGGTTGGGAAATGAGCTGGCCATCCTCGGTGAGCAGCAGGAAAAAGGTGGATGGAAAGTTGTGTCTGGTATTCAGGGTGTCGATGATGCTCTTGGTGGATAGGTCGATGCCAAATGCGGCAGCGGTTTTGCCGGCTTCATCAGTGTACGGTACAGCATAGGTAGTTACATTTTCTCCGCTGGCATCCTTATCAGTGTAGGGGTCACACCAGCACGATGAATCATTCTCAATGGCATTGTGGTAGAACTCTCTTTGAGTATAGTCATGCTTGTCGCTGGCTACTTGCAAGGTAATAATGCTGTCCTCAAGTCGGCTGGCACTGGGCTCAAAAAGGAATTCGCGATCTGGGTAATAACCAGGAACAAAAGCCACAAAACTGCTTGTCACATCATTGTTAGTGGTAACGATACGATTAAGGATGCCGTAAAGTGCTTCGGGATTATGGATTTGGTGCTGGATAGGCCACAGGTAGTTGCGCACCATTTTCTCGTGGGAGCTGAGCAAACTCTTGACAAATATAGCCTTTATCGTCATCTCATTTTCTGCCCTATGGCTCAACTCTTCCTCGACAAGTTGTCGCGCATATTTATATTGTGATAATGATATCAGCACTATCATCAATGCCGCACAAAAGATAATGACAATAGTCGGTATGATTCGCCTATAATTTCTCAGTTTCTGATGATGGATCAATCCTTTTATGGTCATGTCACTAATGGTTTTGCATGCAAAGATACATCTTTTTCTTTTTTTATTAGTTTCATTCAGGCCTTTTCTACCTGTTTTATAATATTATTGGGTCAAGCCTAGGGTTTTTAGTAGGGTTTACACCATAGATGAAAAACAGCTACTGTTAATAAACAACCGAGCCCACAATATCTGATAAATCACATGTGGGCTCGGTACGGTAGCTATTGTCGCTTGATGTCGATCACTTCAGTGTGAAATTCTTGCGCTGGACGTCGTGGCTGTTGGTGCCGACCATCAATTCAAAGTCGCCAGGCTCGCAGACGTAGTCCAGGTTCTTGTTGTAGAACTTGAGCAGATCGGAGTTGATGGTGAAAGTGACGGTACGGCTCTCACCAGGCTTGAGGCTGATGCGCTCAAAGCCCTTCAACTCCTGCACGGGACGGGCAATGCTACCCACCATGTCGCGGATATAAAGTTGCACGACTTCGGTGCCTTCGCAGTTGCCTGTGTTTGTAATAGTGACCGTTGCGGTGATGTTGCCATCCGTGGTCATCGAGTTACTGCTGAGTGTGAGAGGGCTATAGTCAAAGGTCGTGTAACTCAAGCCGTAGCCAAAGGGGAACAACGGGTCGTTGGGTACGTCAAGATAGTTGGTGGTGAACTTGGTGAACCACTTGGGGTTGGGACGCCCTGTGTTCAGGTGGTTGTAATAGATGGGTACCTGACCCACGTTGCGGGGCATCGTCACGGTGAGTTTGCCGCTGGGTGCCACGTCACCAAAGATGACGTCACAGATGGCGTCAGCAGCCTCGCTGCCACCAAACCACACGTTCAGGATGGTGGGAATGTTATCCACTTCCCAATCCATCACTGTGGCGCGGCCCGAGAAGTTGAGCAGGACGATGGGCTTGCCAGTGGCCTTGAGAGCGGTGAGCAGGTCCTTCTGGGCATCCAGGATAGACAGGTCACTGCGTGAACTGCTCTCGCCAGACATCTCGCTGGGTTCGCCCATAGCGGCAACGATCACGTCACACTCACGGGCAATACGTAGAGCCTCTTCTCTCATGACATCAACGGGGCGCTCATCACGCATCTCGCGGCCGAACATGGTCGAATTCTTCTCTAATTCAGCATCGTAGCACACGTTGCAACCCTTGGCGTACATTACCTCGGCTTTGTCGCCCACAGCGCGGCGCATGGCTTCAAGCAGGGTGCTGTAGCGATCGCTGGCAGCGGCCACGCTCCACGTGCCGGGCATATTGGCGCGGGTGTTGGCTAGCGGACCCACGAGGGCAATTTTTCCAGTGCGCTTAAGCGGCAGCACGTTGTCCTTGTTTTGGAGCAGCACAAACGTTTCAGTAGCCAGTTGACGGGCAGCAGCACGGTGTTCGGCAGTATAGATTTCTTTCTTGGCACGCTTGGCGTCAAGGTAACGGTAGGGATCCTCAAACAGGCCTAATTTGTATTTGGCCTCCAGGATGCGGCGGCATGCTTGATCAATTTCCTGCATGGTCACCTTGCCCTCGCTGAGCGACTGTTCCAAGGTGCCCAGGAAACCATCGGCCACCATGTCCATGTCGGTGCCTGCTTTGAGGGCAAGTGCGCTCACGGTCTGCAGGTCGCCCATGCCGTGGTTGATCATCTCGCTAATGGCGGTATAGTCGGTCACGACAAAACCGTTAAAGCCCCAACGGTCACGCAGCACCTCGGTCATGAGCCAGTGGTTGCCTGTAGCAGGAATGTAGTCGATGACGTTGAACGAGGTCATGAAACTGCCTGCACCGGCTTCTACGCCAGCCTTGTAAGGCGGGAAATACTCGTTGAACATGCGCACGTGGCTCATGTCCACGGTGTTGTAATCACGGCCAGCCTCGGGAGCACCATACAGGGCGAAGTGTTTCACACATGCCATCATGGTGGCTTTGTCGTTCAGGTCGATACCCTGGTAACCTTCAATCATCGCACGGCAGATGGCAGAACCCAAGAAGGGATCCTCGCCGTTGCCCTCGCTCATGCGTCCCCAGCGGGGTTCACGGCAGATGTCCACCATGGGGCTGAAGGTCCAGCAGATGCCGTCGGCAGTGGCCTCGATGGCGGCGATGCGAGCCGAGTTGCGTATGGCGTCCATATCCCAACTCATCGACATGGCGAAGGGGATGGGGAACACCGTTTCATAACCGTGAATCACGTCCATGCCAAAAATCAGGGGAATCCCCAATCGGCTTTGCTTGACGGCAACTTCCTGCAATGCGCGGATGCTTTGCACGCCCTTCATGTTGAACAGACCGCCCACTTGGCCAGCCTTAATCTTGTCAACGACATTACCACTGACCGCCGAGCCGGTGATGATGTCACCCGTGACGGGCAAGTTGAGCTGTCCGATTTTCTCTTGCAGGGTCATCCTGCCCATCAAGTCATCGATAAACTGGTTCATTTTGGCTTGGTCGGTGGCTTGCATCGTCATGGCCAATGCCAGTAGCATGAAAAATAAACTTTTAAATCTCATCATATTATTAATTTTTTGTCCTTTAGTTACTATTGATGGGTGAATCCTAATTTTTCGAGGCCTTGTTGCACCTCGGGACAACTCATGAAAAGTCGCCACAACAGCCCCGTGCGGTAATTCTCGATCATTGGGGCGATGGTGCACTGGTCAATGGCCAGATAGCGGGGAAGTGTCCAACCGCTTGCAGGACTGAAGGCATCATAAAAACCATATTTACCCCAAATCGACTCACCACGGGCATAAAAACCCTTGAGTGCAGCCATCGACTGCTCGGGCGTGTATGGGAACGATGACAGCGCAGCCGTGGGTGTGATGACCCCGAGGTCATTGCCGGGAGAATGCGCTGAGTATCCCTCTGTCGAGTAACTGGCAGTCAAGCCCCAGCAGTTCGCTCCATAATCGGAGTAGTGCTTAGGGTTCTCGACGCAATATTGATAATTGCTCAAAGCGTGGTTACGTACCACGTTCCAGTAGTCGGCATACTGGTCTTTCAGGCCTTTGGGATTCAAGCCTATCCAGCTGTAGTGTGCCCAGAACAATGGGCCACCTGTCTGTTCAGCGCCATTGTGCTTCAACTCCAATGGATAGCCGTAGGGGGCTGCATCGCTCTTGATGCCGCCACTGCGTGCCCAGCCTTTGTGATAACATGATGCGGGCACGGTGTGCGTGGGTGAGGCGGCAGCCAGCACATAGACGATAAGGCACTCGTTATAGCCCTCAAGCGGGAAGTTCATCTCCCATTCATACTCTGGTGACCAATGCCAATAGAGAACATCCTGGCCACCGCGGGTGTACCAGTCAAATTCCATGCCTTTCCACAGGGTATTGATACGCTCGACGAGGCTTTTCTCGGCTTCGGTGTCGCCGTTGAGGTATTGACGTGCACATAGCAGACCCTGCATCAGGAAACAACTCTCCACCAGGTCGCCGCCATTGTCTTTCTTACCAAAGGGTTTTACCTTGCCAGTGGGACCATTAATCCAGTGAGACCACACGCCGTGGAAACGGTCGGCCCGTTCCAGAAAGTCCACGATGCGTGTTAGCCGTTCAACACCTTGGTCACGGGTGATAAATCCGCGTTCCATCGCCACCACAAGTCCGGCGATACCAAATCCACTGCCACCTGTAGTGACCACGTCCTGGTCGTGCTCGGGATAATCACCGTCGAGGTGGATGCGCTCTCGGGCCATGCCCGATATGGGTTCGGCGCCGTCCCACATGTAGTTGAAATGGACGCGTTCGATATAATCAAGCATCGCATCATCATTGGCAAACGAAGCTGGCCGCACTTGATTTTCAGGTGTGGCGGGATTATTCGGGTCGGTATTGCCACCTTCGCTCTTGCAGGCCATGAATGCTAACAAGAATATGATTGCAAGGGATTTTAAGAGGGTCTTGTTCATATATGCTTTCATTTAGTGGTTATTTTGACGATTTTGGAGATGGGGCCTCGGCCTGTTTCGGCAAGAGCTTCGATACAGAAGTAATAGTCGGTGCCTAAGTCCAGGCCGCGCAAGTCATATAGTGTCTCACCGTTGACAGTGATGCAGTGGTAGAGTTTGCCGGGAGCTGTGCCGTAGTAGATGTTGTAGCCGTACGCCCCATCGACAGGAGCCCATGTAATCATGGCATTGCGCTTGTCAGCCTTGTCTCGCTTGACGGTGAAACGCTTGACTTCTGCGGGCAGGTTGCCGCTATAATCCAGGCCAAACACACGCACATCGCTCAGGCAGAAGTAACCACCCGAGGGCATGTGGATGTTCTCGATGCGCAAGTAACGGGTGTCGAGACTCTCGCGCAGTTCGATATAATCGTGGGGCACGTCACGGTCATTGTCGCTCTTGTCCACCACCAGTGTCCAGTGCTCGCCGTCATCGCTGGCAAGGATGCGGTACTGGTAATAGATGTCGTTGGCACGGTTGTGCTGTACCGTTTTGTGGTCATAGAAGTTGAGTTGCAGGGCACGTACCTCACGGGTGCCGCCCAAGTCCATCTCAATCCATTCTTGGTCGCTACCAGTGGCCGCACTCCAATAGGTGCGCATATTCTCGTCGGTAAGGCTGTTGGCGGTTAGGGTGCTGTCGCAACTCGACACGCTGCAGCGTTTACCGTAGGACAGCAGCATCCAACCCGTGAAGCGTTCTGCTGGGTTGGAAATATTGTTGCTGGCATTCAACTGCGGATAGTCACCGAAGGCTGTGATACAATACATCACGCCATCGCTGTCAAAACCAGTGGGGTAGAGGCCGATGCGTCGCTCAAACTTGTACTTGAGCGAAAGCATACACGTGCCCACATGCCAGTAGTTGCCATTCAAATCTGAGAAAGTGCCGCCATGACCCACACCCTGCACATACCCTCCAGGCTTGTAGCTCATGGGATTGTGTTGTTGATAGGTGAACGGTCCCAGCGGGTGGTCGGAAACATAGACGCCATCGGCATACACCTTGAACTCGGTGCCCGGCGCGCCGTATTGCAGATAGTATTTGCCGTTATGCTTTGTCATAAAAGCACCCTCGGTGAAAGGTTTGAGTGTCACCTCGTCATCGTTGTTCATGCCGAAGCGTTCCCAACCGTGGCGGTCGGGATGCAGGCGCACGAGGTCGTAAATCTTACTGATGGGGGTAAAGTCTTCGCGGCTGATTTCAACGCCCTTAAGGGGATATTCGTTGCTCGAGCCATAGTATTCATAGAGACGGCCGTCATCATCGAGGAAAATGTAAGGATCCCATGTGGGCAGGGTGTTGCGCTCCACTGCACGACGCCAACGGCCGCTTTTGGGGTCGGTAGAATACCAGATGGGCAGGCCTTCGTAGGTTGAGCCCGTGTAAAACAGCGTGTCGCCCACGACCCATGCTGCAGGAGCACACTCATCGTCATCGGCAGGGTAACGCTGGAACGAGGCTTGGCAGAAGTCCCAGTCGCTCATGTTGCGGGAGTAGTGGAAACCGCCCTGATTGGTCGAGAACAGGTAATACTCATCCTTATAGGCCAATGCCATCGGGTCGGCTGACGAGCGGAATGATCCGCCCTGGCGTGTGTTGTTGTTCCATGGCTCGTAGTTGTAACTGATGTTAAGCGGGTTGCAGTAGGTTGTCGTTGAGGTGTTACAGGGGTTGTACCACTTTGTGGCCTGGGCTTTGCGGCGGGGCAATGCGATGCTGCCACTGGTCTTGGTCGGCAATGTGATGTTGACCTGTAGTTGATTCCCGTCGCGTGTTACCACGGTCATTTCCTTGCCAGGATAGTGGATACACAGCAGGGTGTCATGTTCAGTACATGTGAGCGTGTAGCGGCCTTCGGCGTCGGTGTTACAGTGTGCGGGACTGTAGAGCCACATTACGGTGGCACCCTCGAGTGGCTGTCCCTGCTCGTCGGTCACAACGCCAGTCAGTTCTTGTTGGGTGACAACAGGAATATAGTAGTCGCTCACCTGACCCTTGACGACTTTTACCGAGTCGGTGCTGCCATGCGCTGCGATGGCTGTGAAAACCGCTATTATGGCAAGAAAACGTTTCATGAGGTTTGGAAAAAGGCAGGGTGCCACCAGAGGGTTTCACCCTGCCTGAAATGAGTTAACTAAGGAGCCATTTACTCTGATTTGGGATCATTCTTGAGCGTTGGTACAGTCTGCAACTGAGTCAAAGGCAGAGGATAGTACTTCACACTCTCGATCCATCCGCTGAGAACGTTGGCAGCCAGTCCCGTGCGGATCAGGTCATTATAACGCTCGCCCCACTCGCATACAAGTTCCATGCGGCGTTCGTCAAGGATTTGATCGACAGTGACGTTAGACATCGTCGGCATCTGGGCGCGGGTGCGCACCTGGTTGAAGGGCTGGTCACCATTCTTGCCCTGACGAACCTTGGCCTCGGCGTTGATGAGCAGCACATCGGCATATCTCAGGATGCGGATGTTGTTGTTTGAGCCATACTTGGTGCGGCCTGGCGTCAACTGGTTGGTGGGGGTGTAGGCTTTACCGTTCCATGTGTTGGTGTTGTTGACATTACCCTGAAGGTTGATTTCGTCACCGTCGCGGGTGGTCGTGCCGCCCACGAGTACCGAAGTCTCAAGACGGATGGTCTCACCACGTGCCTGAGCCCAGTTGATGAAATTGTCGGTGATACCTACGAAGTTCCATCCACCCAGATTGCCGGGACCCTGGAATACAAACCACTGGTCGGCGTCAACTTCTTCGCCGCTACCCATGCCGAAGTCGGTGCACTGGCACTCCATGAGGCTCTCGTTACACAGCTTGCCGGGAATCTTGAACAGGTTATAGAAATCGCTGTACAGTTGGAACTTGTTACTGCCGATGATGTCGTCGGTCAATGCCTCGGCCTGGGCATATTCGCCACGGTTCAGACGAATCTTGGCGGCGAGAGCCTCGGCAGTATAGGCGGTGACAGCACCGAAGTGTGCGGCCTCGTTGGGACGCACTTTGGGGCAGTTCTCGATAGCATACTGCAGGTCTTCCAGCATATAGCGCTCAACAGCATCCTTGGTGGAGCGGGTGAGGTCGCTCTGGTTGTTGTCGCGCAGGATGGTCACGTCGCCGAAAGCCTGCGTCAGCCTGTAGTAGGCATAGGCACGCAGGATGCGCACCTCACCGCAATAAGCACGGTAGTTGGTGCGGTCTGCATCGTTGCTGATATGTTCGGCATAGGCATCGAGCGATGTCAGAGCGCCGTTAGCAACCTTGATCATGCCGTAATACTGGTTCCACATCTCGTTCAGGCCCCAGAAGGAGTTGTCATACCTGAAGTTGCCGAAGTCAACAAGCAAACCTTGGTCATCGACACGGCCACTCCACACGTCACCATCACGGACGATGGTCAAGGGCCAAATCACCCAGTGCATGCCACCGGTGCGCAACTTGGCATAAACACCTGACACGGGCATGTACATCTCGCTGGTCTTGGTGTAATCGACATCTGACTCGGGCAAGGTGCTTTCGGGCAGAATGTCCATCCAGTCATTGCAGGAGGTGGCACTAACCATCAGCAGACCTGCAATCATGATATATTTCAATAATTTCATTGTCGTTTCTCTTTTTATGATTGTTGGTAATTGCTCATTTTAGAAGTCGATGGTTACACCAAAGGTGTAAGTCGCGGTCAACGGATAAACTTCAGTGTCCCAACCCTCAGGATCATTCAACTCGGGAGTGAAACTGTTGGCCTTGAATAGGGTGAGGGGACGGTCGGCGGTAGCGCTCAGGCGCAGCGAGGGTAGGGTATAGCTGCCCATCTTGATGTTCCTGAAGGTATAGCCGAGTGTCACGTTCTGTATGCGGAAGAAGTCGGCGTCCTCAACGAAGAACGAGTTGACACGCTGGTCGCTCACGTTCCATGAGCGGATCCAACCTTCGGCCGAGGGATACTTGTTGGTTGAGCCAGGACCGGTCCAGCGGTTAGCCACCTGGTCGTGATCGAAATTGTAGTTTGACTGGGCATAACGCAAAGCACGCTTGCGGTTGTACATCTTGGCACCGGCATTGCCATAGGTGGTCAATGCAAAGTCAAGGTTCTTCCATTGGAATCCGAGATTGATGCTGTAGATGAAGCTGGGAAGATAAGAGCCCAGGGTGGTGCGGTCTTCACCGTCAACGATACCATCGCCGTTCAAGTCCTTGTACTTGAAGTCACCGGGCTTCAAGCCGTTTGCCTGGGCGGTTTTGTCGCTGGCACACTCTTGCTCGGTCTGGTAGATGCCGTCAACTACATAGCCGTAGAACGAGTTCATCTTCTCGCCCACAAACTGGTAGGTCTTGCCTCCAGCGATGTAGGGATTGCCGGCCAGATCCTTCACTTCGTTCTTGAGGTAGGACAGGTTGGCGCCGATATAGTACTTGAAGTCATCTCCGATGCGGTCAGCCCAGTTGATGCTGACATCAACACCAGTGTTCCGGATCTTACCGATGTTCTGCAGCAACGTGCCGTTCTCGAATGGCAGACGAGGAGCAATCACTGCCTTGCGGGTCATGCGGTAGAACCAGTCAATATCAACACTCAAGCGGTTGCGCAGCGTGGCAAATTCCACACCCACGTTGGTCTCGTCAACAACCTCCCACTTCAAGTTAGTGAAGTAACTGTTGTTCTGGAAACCGGCGATGGTGGCATTGCCGAATACGCCCGACGACCAGGTACCCGTCGATACCGAGCGGAAACCGTCGCTGGCGGGAACGGCATTGTTACCTAGACGTCCCCAGCTGGCGCGCCACTTCAGGTAGTCGATGGCGGTTTGGTTAGCCATGAAGTCTTCCTTGCTCATCACCCATGCGACACCAAACGAGGGATAGTAGCCCCACGTCTCCTGATACTTGCTCGTACCGTCGGCTCGGAAGGTAGCCATGAACAGGTACTTGCCCATGTAGTCATAGTTGAAGCGGCCGAAGTAGCTGTTGCTGCGGTAGCGGGTACCGCCATCGCTGGCGCGGCGGCTGTCGCTATCGGTGCTGATGCCGATGTACTTGTAGGCGTCGTCGCCCTCAACGATGCCGTAGCCGATGCCATAAAGACTATGATACTTGTCCTCGCGCAGCGAGTGACCAAGCATAAGACCGACGTTGTGGTTGCCGAAGGTGTCTTTGTAGGTCAGCACATTATCCCAAATCCAGTTGTTGAAGGTGGACTCGGTTTTGCTTACCCATGACTTGTCGTTGCGCTGTACGGTGCCGACGTAATACTCGGGCAGGTAAGTACGGTTGTGGATGGCCGAATAGTCATAAGAGTAGCTGGTCCGGAAGTTCAATTTGGTGGGAATGAAAGTGATCTGAGCATAGAAATTGGTCAGATACTTGTTGATGTCGTTCTGGCTGTTCTGGTAGTTGGCCGTAGCAACAGGGTTGTAGAAGTTGTTGGTGAATCCGACCGACTCAGGAGAGCCGTAGTGGGTGGGGAAAGTGTTTTCGTTCTTCTCGTCCATCACGGGATAGATGCCAGGAGCGTTAAAGGCATGCTGCCATGCCGCATTGTTGGGAGCCTGTTGCTTGCCTTTAGAGAAGATGCCGTTGAAGCCGACCTTCAGCCAGCTGGTGGCCTCATAGTCGAGGGCGGCACGGAAGTTCATGCGCCTGTAATAATTCTTGACATCCATTACACCATCCTGATGCAGGTAGTTGATACCCAACGAGTAGGTGGCTTTTTCTCCACCGCCGGTAATCGACAGACTGTGGTCGGTTATGGCTGCCGTGCGCAACAGTTCTTTGTACCAGTCAGTATTGGAGCCGTAAGTCCAGTTGTGGAAGTCGCTATTGCTGTAGCTGCCGCCATAACGGTCGATCGAGGCCTTCATCGTCGATACATAAGCATCATAGTTGGCTTCCATCAACATCGTGGCATATTCGCTCGATGAAGCCATCTTCAGCACGTTGGTCGCCTTCTGGATACCATAATAGCCGTTATAAGTAATCTTGGCGGGCTGGTTCTTGTTGCCATGTTTGGTGGTGATGAGAACAACGCCATTGGCAGCGCGTACACCATAGATGGCTGCTGCCGATGCGTCCTTCAATACCGACATGTCGGCGATGTCGTTGGCATTCAAGAAGTCGATGTTGTCATAGAACATGCCGTCAACAACATACAACGGACTGCCGCTCGTGAACGAACCATTACCGCGGATGTGCACCTTGGGACCCTCACCAGGGGTACCGCTGTTCACTACATTCACGCCAGCAACCTTACCTTGCATAGCGGCCATCGGCGATGCGGTGGGAACTGCCAGCAGTTCCTCGCCCTTGACAACGCTGATGGGTGCTGTCAAGTCCTTGGCCTGTGCCGAACCGTAACCGATTACAACAACCTCATCCAGGTTGCGAACGTCGTCCAGCAGTTGAATACTCATCGTCTCGCTGGCTTCCATCTCCACGGCTTGCATTCCCATGAAGGTGAATTTCAGCACTGCCCCGGCGGGCACATTGGCAATCTCGAAATTGCCGTCAAAGTCGGTGACTGCGCCCATTGTGGTCCCCAGGACCTTAACGGTTGCACCGATCACGGGTTCGTTGACCTGGTCAACGACCGTTCCTCTTACTGTCAATGCATGTACGCTTACAATGGCACATGACATGAGAAGTAAGAGCATCAGAAATCTTTTCTTCATTAGCTTTGTTGTTTAGGTTAATGGTTGATAATTAAAAATGTCGCAGATTTTTCAACAAAAGTATAATAAATTTCATTATATTCCAATTTCTTAATTATAAATTTGATATTTTGTCTGTCAAATGTGAGTTATTCATTGATTTCGGTAGTTTTTGGCCGTTCTGTCATTACCCCGCGTCACTATCGTTAGGGTCAATATTCCGATCGCCAAATACGCCTGCCAAAATGGGAATAAAAGGACTTATCCCGCCTTTCTATGACGAGTTGAAGGCTGCCATTATTCAATGGTTTATCACCCCATCTTGCCATTATCCTTGAGAAATGAAACAGCAAAATAATGTTCTAATTTTGATAAAATTTTCCAATCTTGCACATTATTTACATGAGCATAAGGGATTGGCGTTATTGATAGAGTTTTATGATGTGGAACGTCTGCAGTAGATGAACGAAACGATAGTTGACCTGCTCATCATTTGTCAAAAGAATGGAGGGACCTTGACATGATACTTTACCACGGTAAAAACGTAGAGACGATATAATCCAGCCCACACATCAACAAATAGCAACCTATCTGACTGATTACGCCCTGAGTGAATTGGTTAAAATGTCATGGAAGACACTGGATGCACCATCCAGCAGGCAATGAAACGAGTATATAGCTCCCCCTTGCTTGCGGCATTGCAGAATGAAGAGAATGAACTATATGTCCCGCCCAGCCCATCTTTACGAACCGATAAACGGCTATTTCGCCTCATAATAAAGCACTGAAATGACAATGAGTTTAGGCTAAAACTCACGAAAAATCTTTGTTTTAGCTGAAACTCAGATGAGATTCATGTCATTTGTGCTCCCCAAACATAGTCATTTCAAATTTTGCCCTTTTGATTTTAGCAATAGCATTTGGAGCATAGAGCTCTAAAAAAAACAAACGAGCAACCACTTATATATCAGATGGTTACTCGTGTTTTGTGGAGCTGGAGGGGTTAGCGAACGGTACTTAAAGAATTGTTATGAGTCATTAAAGTACTGTGATCAAGAAGATTACGAGAGTGGATCGTCTTGTAATAAATGTTAAAATGTCTTCTTATACCGCAAAAGGAGGGTACGGTGTACCCCCCAAAATGTGCCGTTTTCGATTGGAGCCCCTAGTTTTATCGATTGATATTACATACTAATCATGTGATAGTATAAATTAATAAAAATATTTGGTTATCAGTTAATTGTGGATTGATGATTAATTTGCCATATCACCCGATTAGTATGTTATATCCCAAATCGGGGGAATACAAAATAGGGATTACTCCCCTCTCTAATGTCGATATTCATTGTAACATCTGGTTCACTTAATGGAACAACTGATTGGAAAATGAATAATATAATAAGAAACAGATAATGAACTTTTTTTTGTATCTTTGCAAAGTTTATAGAAGCGATATGCTCGATTGTAATTACTTATAGTTGAAAAAGTTATAAGTTATAAATAATGTTTTACTGCTTAAATAATTAAGTATATGCAAAACTCAGGAATACTCTTAACAAACTATCCACGTTTACTCCAGAGATTCTCAATGGCACCGGTAAACGACGAGAGCAATACAGTGGATGTAGTTTATGGCTATGATTTAAAAGTGGATAATCATCAGGTCAGTCTAAATATTGCCAGAGATCTGATAATGGCTCTTTTAACGTTTGAAAAGATTTATATTGAGGCTGATCATATATTGGATGTTCTTCATGTATTCGGAAGTGAATCTGTTAAAAAATTATTGAGATTACATATCTTAATTATTATACCAGATAAAAATTTTACTCCTGTGATGTTGCGGGATAATAAAGGTAGATGGAAACATGATTTTATATCATATCCGTTAGGAGGTAATGATTTTCATCTAAAACAGATTCATAAATGGAGCCACGTTGAATATCAATTACGAAGTCAAGGGTTTAATGAAACTGAAACCAATGCTATTATTTATCTCGTTGATGAGAATTCTGTTAATATTAGTAATGAAAAAGATTTACTAGATAAAATAATACAAGAAACAGAGAGGGATAGCGTCAGCACACCTTTTCTAGCTGATCCAAATTTCTGGCGTTGTAGACCTGACGGTAGGTGGGAATATAATCAAGTGAGTATAAATAGACTTCACGAATTGAACAAATCTGCGGTTTTATCAGCCGAACTCGGAATAAATAATGTGAAGATGGATGCAGAAATAAGTAGTATAATGCTTAAGAAGGTTTCATCTGTTTTTCCAACTCCTTTACATGAAGGAACTGATGCTCTTATTCGTATAGAACAGCAAAAAGGGTTTCCTGATTTGGGAGATTTGTTTGTAAATAAGATTATTAATTTAGATGAGATATTAAAACTGCGAGATTCTTTTAATGGAAAGATATTTAGATACTGGGCTAAAGCATCAAATTACGAGGAGGATTTAATGCGCCAAGATATAATGAATTCAGTTCAGAATGTTTTAGGCTCAAAATGTTTAAAACCCATGAGAATTCTTGCATGTAACCTACTGAGTTTGGCTGGTTTTCTGCCCGGATTAGCTGCTTCAGCATTCGATAGCTATATTCTTGAAAAAGTCTTAATAGGGTGGCATCCTAACTTTTTTCTTGATAACGACCTGAAAAAAATGATAGACTCAAGCGTAGAAGAGAACGATAGGCAAAATAAAGATATGTTACGTAGGCAAATGTTTAAAGGTGTTGGTCGTAATGATTTATGTCCCTGTGGTAGCGGTAAAAAATTCAAGAATTGCCATGGTCGGGATTAAGATTAGTTTTTTATGTATCTAATCCTCTCTTCAACTACCATTTTCATAGTCAATGGTAATGTAAAGGAGAATAATAGAGAAGAAAGACAAAAACTCAGACTTAGTAAAAATGGAGCCAAGTGCCCTAATAAAAAAGCAAGCAGTTGATTATCAGCTGCTTGCGTTGTGGAGCTGGAGGTTTTATCGAATGATATTACACACTAATCACATACTGATAGTGTGATAGTATAAACTAATGAAAATATTTGGTTATCAATCAGTTGCAGACTGATGATTAATTTGTCGTATCACACGATTAGTATGTTATATCACAAAAGGGGGGAATACAAAAATGGCCTGATTCCCCCCTTTCTTGACTAGCTGAAGGTTGCCATTATTCAATGGTTTATCACCCCATCTTGCCATCATTCATGCGAAATGGAACAGCAAAATAATGTTCTAATTCTGATAAAATGTTCCAATCTTGCACGATATTTGCAAATAAACTGTAACTTTGCACATGAAAGTGTGCTGTGATGCCTCGGCATTATCAGTGAAATAGAACAATAGGATATGAGCAAGTACGAGATTCCATTTTTGACAGCCTGCATTCGGGCTTTTGGCCGTCGGTTTGACATGACACGTCAAGCTGCTTTCCGTTATTTGCATGAGCATAAGGGATTGGCGTTCTTGATTGAGTTCTATGACGTGGAACATCTGCAGTCGATGGACGAAACGATAGACGACCTGCTCATCATTTGTCAAAAGAATGGAGGAACCTTGGCATGATACTTTATCACGGAACAAACGCTGACATTGAGTCAATAGACCTTACAAAGGGTTTGCGGTACAAGGATTTTGGCAAGGGCTTCTATTTGACTCCTAATAGGGAAACCGCATGCCGTATGGCGCTAAAAAGAGCGCGACTCTTTGGTGGAACTGCTACGTTGATTACCTACGAATTAAATGACTCTGCCTTGCAATCAGATTTGAAGGTGAAAGTTTTCCCTGAAAAAGCCAGCGTGGAATGGCTCTTATTCGTGGATGCTAACCGCGACAGGAAGAGCCAACAGCCCGTGCATGACTATGATATCGTGATAGGCCCGATAGCTGATGACGGTGTTGTTTTACAGTTGACCAACTACCGAGAGGGAATCTACTCACCAGAAGAAGCTGCCAGGTTGCTTCAGGACAGATATCTTGACCAGCAGTATTATTTTGGAACAGAAAAAGCTCTTAATTACCTTCATAAAATAAACGTAGAGACGATATGATCCAGCCCACACATCAACAAATAGCAACCTATCTGACTGATTACGCTCTGAGCGAATTGGTTAAATATGTCATGGAAGACACCGGCTGCACGATCGAGCAGGCAATGGAGCGAGTGTATAACTCGCCCTTGATTCCCGCCCTGCAAGACGAAGAAAACGAACTATACGTCCAAAGTCCTGCCTATCTTTACGAACTGATGAACGGCTATTTCGCCGCAAACTAAGGCATTTCATTGGCAATGAGTTTTGGCCAAAACGATTCTATTTTCTTTGTTTTGGATGAAACTCGATAGCGTTGCCTCAAGTTTTGAGGATTATTTATTGCTGGATGATGGTACAGATTTTCATTACATCGTCGTCAAAGGTGTCTTTGTTCAGCGCTTTGTTTTTTGTGACGGAGCGGCAGTTGTAGATGGTCTGGTTGGAAAGAAATAGCAGACCTGCGATGTCGGCAGTGCTCTTCACTCCGAGGCGGATCAATGCGAAGGTGCGCAGTTCTGTCGTCATCGTGCCGGGTGACTTGGGGGTGAAACGTTCACCTTCCTGTAGCAGTGCATTGAATTCTTTGATAAAGGTAGGATATAGTTCGAGGAATGCTTTGTCAAAATTGTGAAGGAATGTCGAAGCGTCCTCTTCCGATAAGCGGTTTGATGTTATGGTATGAAGCAATTCTTGGGGTTGGTTGGCCTTGATCTTGCGTTTCACCAGCGTCTGATAGTTATTGAGTTTCTCGATATACTTTGCACACAGTTTGATACACACCGATGCCAGCGTCTCACGGTGCTTGTTGGTATCCAAGAGTTGCTGATTCAGTTCATGTAGCTGGCTGTTCAGGGCTTGATGCTCGTGGTTGCTTGCCGACAATTGTCCATTGAGTTCCTTCAATTGCAGGTTGTTAGCAGCCAACTCGCTACGGCGGGCAGCGAGCAGTTTGTTCTGACGGTGGATGTAAAAAGACGTCAGTAACAATCCTAAAACCAGCAGCGATATAAAGATGACAGAATTGCGCAGGTTCCTGTTCTGACCTTTAATCATAGTTTCATAGGCTGTGACGATTTGGGGCATGGTGCGAGAGATTTCAAGGATGCGCAAACGGTTGTTGTAGAATTGAGCATCTTCGAGTGATGAGCTGATGTAATTCTGAGCACGGGCTAGATCATGATTATCATTTTCAAATAGTGATAAGGCAAGCTGTTGCAGTGCCACATTTTCCATTGTGCAGCCTTTCACATCGGCCAGAGCTGCCTTGATGAGATGATCGACATAACCTTTTTCATCGCCAGCCATTCTGTATTGTCCTGCCAGGGCAAAAGCAGCCATGGCATAGGGCCTTGAATCGGGGGCAGCCGTCAACAGCACCTGCTTGTAATGGCTTTGCGCGAGACTGTCGTTCTTGTTGACATACACATATCGCTCGCCTTGAAAAAAGTCATATAAAGGGTCTCCGGCATTCAGATATGCTAATGCCTGACTCAGAAATTGATGAGAGCGTTCACGGTATCGAGGTGCGTACATCTGGTCGTTACAATAATCAGCCCAATAAGAATAGACGGTGAATAGGGTATAGTAATACTTAAACCGGATCTTTTCATCGATTTGTTGCTCGTTCAGCCCTTTTAGACATTCATCTGCCTCAGCAAACAAACCACCGATGGCGAGAATCTCAGCCTTGTGGCATGTGAACAGGCATGTGTAATGATTGTCCTGCAGTGCACGGGCCAGTGTCAAGCCTCGCTCGGCATAGACCAACGCTGAGTCAAACTTGAAGACGTGATACTCGTTATAGAGGTCATCGAGCGTCTGTAAATCCTGCTTATTGCTTAAAGTGGTGCTAAGTCTTTTTTTCAGGACCGAGATTTTTGCCTCCTTGGCCTTGATGACTTTCCCCTTGTGAAGGATGGCGTCATCAAGCTGACTGAGCAACTCCTCCTGGGCGGCAAATGCCCCAAAGCAAACAAGGATGGCGGACAGTATTAATAGCAATCTATTCATAATTCAAGAGATTTTCGGCAAAAATAATGCTTTTTTCTGAATTTAGAGAATTTACTATATGATTTTTAGCCCATTTTATAACTTTCGGATTTTCAATTAGATAAACTGTTGAAAATTTCCGATGAGTTTACCGTTGCTTTACTGAGGTGTACATTGCATTATAATGGACAATAAATTTGCGATAGTTTTCAAACCGTTTAATATCGATTAATATGAACAAAATGAAGCAACTTCTATCAAAACGCTTGGTCATCGGCTTGCTGACGCTGCTGATGCCCATGATCGTGCTTGCGCAGGACATTACCGTGCAAGGCACTGTGACTGATGAAGCTGGAGAGACTCTGATCGGGGCTACTGTCCAGCAGAAGGGAACGAGTAACGGAACTGTGACCGATTTCGATGGCAATTTCACGCTGACCGTTCCCACGAATGCCATTCTCTCAGTTTCCTATATCGGTTATACACCGAAGGAAATTGCAGTCAACGGACAGACCAATCTCATTATTGTATTGTCCAGCGATGACCAGATGCTGAATGAGGTCGTGGTTATCGGTTACGGAACGATGGACAAGAAGGAACTTACCTCGGCCATCTCGCATGTGAGCGAAAAGGACTTCTTGACGGTCAGCTCCCTTGACCCGTCAATGATGATTCAAGGCAAGGTGGCTGGCGTCTCGATTACCAATACCGGTACCGGCGACCCCAACAACCAGGCAAGCATCCAGATTCGTGGCGTCTCGTCGCGTTCGGCGGGCTTGGGCCCGCTCATCGTTATTGACGGTGTGCCAGGAGGCAACCTGACCAACATCAACCCCAATGACATCGCCTCGTTTGACGTGTTGAAGGACGGTGCCGCTTCGGCTATTTATGGTACGCGCGGTTCTAATGGTGTGATTGTTGTCACGACCAAGAAAGGCAGCAAAGATGGCCAGACCCACACCTCCTATTCGGGACAGTATTCCTGGGACTTCATCAACAAGGAATTACAGATGATGAACGCTCAAGAATACCGTGACGTCCGTCTTGGATGGGGTGACACTGGCGTGGACCTGGGCGGCAACATCGATTGGCTCGATGAGACCAGCCGCACAGGCGGAGCCATGCAGCACACGCTGACGTTGAGCGGCGGTAATGACAAGAGCAACTACCGCGTGAGCGCTGACTACCGCAATGCCCATGGTATCGACTTGAGGTCAAAGCGTGAGGAATATGGCGCCCGTGCCGCAGTCATGCACACGACCAAGAACGGCCTGTTCACCCTGACCGCCAATATCGCTCCGCGCATTATCTACCGCGACAATGCCGACTGGAGCGTGTTCAAGGATGCTATCGAGGCCAACCCGACCACTCCGCTGATGAATCCCGACGATCCTTCCCTGTATTATAATTTCCAAGGGCAGGTCGTTGGCTCTAATCCTGTTGAGCGCCAGCGCATCGAGAAAGACCATGCAATCACCAAGCTTCTGGACTGGGACGGCACGGTGAAACTGAATCTATTGCCCCTGCTGGCCAAAAACGAAGATTCTCCCCACCACTTGTCAACTCAGGTGATGTTTGCCGACCACCAGTACAGTAACGACAACAGCTGGTTCCGTCCTTCGACAAGCACCATCGCCATCAACAATGGCCGCGAGGGTGAGGCCAGTCGTTCCTACGGCAAGGAAAGCCAGTATGTTTTCGAGTGGTTGACTAACTATTCCGGCAAGTTCGGCCTGCATTATATCAAGGGTATGGCGGGCTATTCCTACCAATATTCCAAGTATTCCGGTTTCAATGCCGAGAACAAGGATTTCCCCAACGACGGCCTGACCTCCGACAATCTGGGCTCGGGCGAGTATGCCAAGGAAGAGGGTGAAGTCATGATGGGCAGCTATCAGAATGATGCCAAGCTGATTGCCTTCTTTGGCCGCGTGAGCTACAACTACGATGACCGCTACATGCTGACGGCATCGCTGCGCCATGAGGGTTCGTCAAAATTCGGTATCGACAACAAGTGGGGTAACTTCCCCGCCATTTCGGCCGGTTGGCGCATTTCGTCCGAGAACTTCATGAAGGACATCACATGGATCAACGACCTGAAGCTGCGTGCCGACTTCGGTGTGACGGGCAACCAGGACTTCGGTAGCTATCTGTCGCTCAACACAATGACAGGCTTTGGCTACTATTTCTACAATGGCAAGTACTTCCAGGTTTGGGGCCCCTCCAAGAATGTGAATCCCGACCTCAAGTGGGAGAAGGGCAAGAACTGGAACGTTGGCCTTGACTTCTCCTTGTTTAATAACCGCCTGTACGGTTCGCTCAACTACTTCAGCCGCCGCCAGCAGGATCTGCTCGGTAACTACAAGGTATCGGTTCCTCCTTACCTGTTTGACGAGACCTTTGTCAACGTGGGAACGATGAAGAATACCGGTTTTGAGTTCGATCTGAACTTTAGGGCTGTGGACACCCCGACCTTTGGTTATGACATCAACCTTGTGGGAACCACAATGAGCAATAAGTTCCTGGACTTCAGTAACTCGCAGTATGTCGGACAGGACTACTACGATGTGTGCGGCACTGAAGATCCCTATCCTTTCTATAACCTGCAGCGCATCCAGAAGGGCGAGTCCCTGGGCAACTTCTTCATGTGGAAGTATGCCGGTCACTCCACCGAGGGCGAGTGGCTTGTCTATGACCGCGACGGCGACATCATCCGCGCCTCCCAGGCCAGCGACGCCGACCGCCAGCAGGTGGGCAACGGTATGCCCAAATTCACAATGTCGATGAGCCACACCTTCCGCTATCGCAACTTCGACTTGTCGCTCTTCTTCCGTGGAGCATTCTTCTTCGATATTTTCAATATCCATGATTTCTACTACGGCACCCGCAACTTCACCGGCAACCGCCTGAAGAAAGCCTATGCCAAGAATTTTGAGATTTCATCGTCGGCCAACCCCGTGGTTTGTGATTACTTCCTCGAGCGTGGTGATTATCTGAAACTCGACATGGTGACCTTGGGCTACACGTTCAGGCCCAACAATTGGCGATTCCTGGACCGCGTGCGCGTGTTCACGACAGCCAAGAATCTGTTCACCCTGACCAAGTTCAGCGGTGTTGATCCTTCGACCTATCAAGTGAATGGTTTGACTCCCGGTGGACAGGGTTCACGCACTTATTTCCCCTCTACACGACAGCTTATCGTCGGTGTGCAAGTTGATTTCTGATAATCCTATTAAATCATGAAGACAATGAAACGTATCCATTTATATATGATAATGGCAGCCCTGTGCCTCGGCACACTGGCAAGCTGCACCGACCTGGACGAGACACTGTATGACCAGGTGGGAACCCAGAACTATTATAACACCAAGAATGACGTGGTAAGGGCAACCTTCCGTCCGTTTGAACACGCTTTCTGGAGCATCCAGAGCCGTCATGTGCTCAACGAGCTGACTGCCGACCAGTTGATTACCCCGACCCGCGACGGTTGGTGGGATGACGGTGGCAAATGGCGTCGCTTGCACTACCACGAGTGGAATGTGGAAGACGGCGGTGATGCCCAGAGCGAATGGAACGGCTGTTTCCAGGGTATCATGCAATGCAACTATGTGATTGAGGACCTGGAAAAGCTCACGCCGAAGAATTATGGTTTCTCGGATGCCGAGTTTGACAACCTCAAGGCCCAGTGCCGGGTGCTGCGTGCGTGGTTCTACCTGCGCCTGCTCGATGGCTTCCGCAATGTGCCTCTGGCAGTGAGCTACAGCGACATTTCCAAGAACACCGAAACCCAAGTTGAGCCCAAGGTCATCTTTGATCTCATCGAGAGTGATCTCAAGGAGTGCATCCCCATGCTTGCCGAGAAGACTTCGCTCGGTTCCAATGCCGGCATTCAGGGCCAGTGGACCAAGGCCGGCGCTGCAGCACTGCTGGTGCGCTTGTATCTGAATGCCGAGGTTTACATCGGCGAGGCTCGCTATAATGAGTGTGAGCAAGTGGCTCAAGCCATCCTTGACGGTCAATACGGCCAATATGAGGTAGCCGACCGTTGGGATGCAGCCTTTGACTGGAACAACGACGAGTGCGACGAGGTCATCTTCGGCTTCCCTGGCGCTCCCGGTTACAGTTTCTGGCACTATCAGGGCGACACTTATTGGTGGACCGTTCCCGCGCGTGCACGTTACTATCTCAACGATTCCAAGAGCAAGGGTGGCGACCACAACACCAAGTATGCCGCTTCGCCCAGTTTTGCTCCCAATGGCGAGAAATACAACTATCAACTGGGTATGCCCATCGAGAAGTTCCGCAAATATGAGGGCGATGAGCGCATGAAACTCTATCGCAACCTGGGCAACAGCACCCGCGAGGGAATGTTCATCTATGGCTATCTGGAGTACAAGGACGAGAATGGTGCCACCAAGCGCGTGCAGGCTCCTGAGGTGGCCTATGACCTGTACATCCGTGACGCTGTGGGCAAGTTCCAGGGTCTTGCTCCTGACAGGTGGCTTTCAGCTTCAAGTAGCACGCTGCGTGACGGTGACCACAATTCGGGCTGGCACTTTGCCAAATACCCGTTCTATAGCGACGATGATGCCCACCAGATGGAGAGTGACTACACCGAGATCCGTCTGCCCGAGATTATCTACTCGCTGGCTGAATGCAAACTGCGCTCAGGTAAAAAGGCCGAGGCCGGACGACTGCTCAACAGTGTGCGCCGCCGCAACTATCCCGAGGCCAACCTTTCAACGGTGCTCTATGCCCCCGAGGGTGCAGCCGTTCTTGACATGGACGAGATGCTCGACGAGTGGGGCCGTGAGTTCTTCGCCGAGAGCCGTCGCCGCATCGACCTGATCCGCTTTGGCAAGTTCACTTCTGGCTCATGGTGGGACAAGAATCCTGATGCCGATGATCACACCAAGATTTTCCCCATCATGCGTCCCATCCTCAACGCCAATCCTGCACTGGTGCAGAATCCCGGTTATAACAAATAATGTTTGTCACCCATCTAAATCAATAAAAAGATATGAAACTGAAATATATAATGTTCGTTCTTGCCGGCATCATGCTGGGTATGGGCCTGACAGGCTGTGAGGACGAGAAAGACCTGATTATCATTGAGGGCGACCTGCCCATCAAGACCTCTACACTCTACATGGTGGGTGATGCCACGCCCAATGGTTGGGACATCGGCAATCCCACGCCGCTGACGGCTACCGAGGCAGACCCCTTGATTTTCACTTGGGAGGGTTCTCTAAACAAGGGAGAAATAAAGCTTTGTCTGACGACGGGCAGTTGGGATGCTCCCTTCATCCGTCCCCTCGTGAACGGTACCGAGATTTCCCGAACGGCCATCACTAACGCGAAGTTTGGTATGCATGCTGGTGACCCCGACGACAAGTGGCGCGTCGTGGATGCAGGCAAGTATCGCTTGACATTTGACTTGAGGAACTGGACCATGTCCACCGAGTACACCGGTGAGCCCGACGCTCCTGTTATCGAGCCTATCGTGACCGATGTGGTCTATATGGTGGGGGACGCTACACCTAACGGCTGGAACATCGATGCTCCCACCCAGCTCGAGAAGAAGTCCACATATATCTTTGAGTATGAAGGCCCGCTCAATGTGGGTGAAATGAAGGCCTGCATCGCTTCAGGTGACTGGGGTGTGCCCTTCATCCGTCCCACGTTTGCAGAGTGCAAGATTAACAAAGATGGCGTTGAGAGTCCTGAATTCATCTTCGTAGCCAATCCTGATGACAAGTGGAAGGTCGAAGAGGCTGGTAAGTACCGACTGACTTTTGACTTGGAGAAATACACGTTGAAGGCTGAATACCTGGGTGAACTTGACCCCGTTGGACCTGAACCCATATCAGCAGAGGCCGTTTATATCGTCGGTGATGCCACCCCCAACGGCTGGAGCATCGATGCCCCGACACAGTTGACCAAGGTGTCGCAGTATATCTTCAAGTATGAGGGCACTCTCGTCCCCGGCGAGATGAAGGCCTGCATCGCAACTGGCAGCTGGGATGTACCATTCATCCGTCCCACGTTTGCCGACTGCAAGATCAACAAGACCGGAGTTGAAAACTCCAACTTCGTTTTCACCAACGGTCCTGATGACAAGTGGCGTGTTGAAGAATCGGCCAACTACCGCATCACCTTTGATCTGGAGCACTGGACGATTCAAGTGGAAGAAATCACCAATGACTAATTAAAAACATAAGATATGAAAAAGAGCATATTATTATCCATCGCATTGGCTGCCCTTACCATGCTGGGCGCATGTAACGATGATATCGAAATGCGTTATCCGCCTAAGGCCGAATTGCCCGATCTGCCAGTCGTTGAGGGTATTCACGACGGCGTGAAAGCTCCCCTGTACTGGAGCGTGTATGAGTACTGCATCGAACAGGAACATGCGGGAGTTAGCAACAGCGATATGGACCTCACCGAGGCCCAGTGGGACGAAATCATCAATTGGGTAGCCACCGACCTGAAGCCTTATGGCTATGACATGGTGTGCACCGACGGTTTCATCCCCATGCTGGCCAACGATGCCTCGGGATACATGACACATTACGGCTCAATGTCACTTGCCGATCTCGTGGCCAAGTGCAAAGCCCGAGGTCTCAAATTGGGGGTCTATGACAACCCGTTGTGGATTCACGGTCCGCTGAACACCAAGGTTCAAGGGACAAATTACACTTTTGGGGACCTTGTGTATAACGGCAAACAGGCCGTTCAGAATCCTAATGCCCAAGACATGTGGTTTACGTGGGTAGTGAGCGAGCAACCCGGTGCACAGGAGTATATCGACGGATTCTTCAAGCACTACAAGGAACTGGGCGTGGAATTCATCCGCATGGACTTCCTGTCATGGTATGAGGACGGCAAGGATCGCTATATCGGTACGGTGGGCCGAGGTTACGGCCGTGAGAGCTACGCCCGAGCCCTTGCTTACATTGCCCAGGCTGCCAAGAAATATGGCGTCTTCACCTCGCTGGTGATGCCCCATCTCTTTAATGATGCCGAGGTCGAGGCAAAATACGGTAACATGGTGCGCATCGTGGCCGATACAGGCGATGGCGGGTGGAGGCACACTTCATCGCATGACAAGGGCAAGTCCTATTCCAATTGGCCCAACTGCATGAACCAGTTTGACGGGTTCAGTTACTGGGCACACATCACCGGCCGCAACCAGGTCATTCTCGACGGTGACTTCCTGCGCCTGAACAAGTATGACACCGATGCCGAGCGCCAGACTGCCATCTCGTTGCAGCTCATGGCTGGTGGTCCTGTTGCAGTGGCCGACCAACCGTCCACGATCGGCAACAACGTGTCGTTCTATACCAATAGCGAACTGCTTGCACTGCGTGCCGATGGCTTTGTAGGCAAGCCTCTCAACGACCAGTTGGGTCTGAATAATGTGATATGGTATGGCACTATGCAGAATGGTGACTACATTGTTGGCCTGTTCAACCGCAGCGACCAGAACGCTACCGTCAATGTGGACTTCAGCCAACTGGGCGCCAGTGGCGAGTGGAAAGTGCGTGACCTGTGGCTGCATGCCGACGAGGGCACAGCAAGTTCACTCTCGGCATCCATTCCTGCCCATGGCTGCAAGATTGTGCGACTGAGTAAATAAGTTTGTTTTTAAGGATGATAATAATAGATATGTTACACTGCTTCAAAAAACAATTTGTGACCCTGTGTCTCGCCATGGCCTG
>CAMYUW010000008.1 GCA_947302275.1 uncultured Prevotellaceae bacterium | reverse complement strand
CGGTGTTCGCCCACCAAGGCGAGCCGCCCGCCAAGGCCTGCAGGTCATGGACGTTCGCCGATGACAGCACGGCCGAGGACATCGAAGGCATCCTCAAGGAGCTGAGCGAGTACATCGAGCACGAGGTTTAAGCCTCCCGTTCCGCAGGTGGGCGAGAAGATCGCCCACCGATCGGAACCGGCGCCGGACGTCCCCATCGATGGGGAACGCCCGGCTTTGGCTTATTTATTACCTGGTATTTAGCGGATGACAATCTTCTTGCCCTGGTGGATGTAGATGCCAGGTGCTGTTGGTGCAACCTTACCCACGGGCTGGCCCATTAGGTTGTAATAGTTCTCGTCTATCAGGCGCCTTTCCTTGTCAGTAACCACCTCATCGATGCCGACTCTGACACCCGGATCATACCAACGTCCAGTATAAACGATCTGACCGTTCTCAATGACATGGCTTAGTCCATAACCAACCTGGAACCCTGTAGTAAACGTCTCAAAGTAGAATAGTGGAAATCCCGCCATGCCGTCATAGCCAATGCCCTCGATAATGAAGTCATCCTCACTATACCAGGATTGATAATGATGGCATTTGCGCTTCTCGCCACCTATGGTCATCATCCAAGTCCCGTCATAATCAACTTCACTCCAAAAGTCTTCATTATTAAAGTAAAGCGCTATCGGGTCATTGAAATCATAGAGAATGAACTCTTCACTGGTTGTATAGATTGGCAGGCCATCATATGGATCACTAATATGCCAACCGTAACCAACAGGACATTGAGGATGCTGGATGCCGTCAGGATGGATGGCATAGACCACCTTGTTCTCTTCACGCAGGCAAATGGGGGTATAATCCTCGACTTCCTTATTATGTCCTTCTTTGTCCAAGTAATGGGTCAATACCACGGGCTTATAGGTTTTATCTCCAATTTGGACATCACCCTTCATCTCAAAACTGTAATATTGCAAGCCTTCAGGCATATCCAAAACGTATTCCCAGAATGGATTGTTATAAGCGTACACCCACTTCACTCCCTCACGAACAAAGGGCACATACTCGTAATCGTCAGGCACGGGCTCTTTATACCATTTGGTCTTATAAACAATCTCCCCATCCTCGATGACATGGCTTAAGCGGTTGATGACTTGGTCCATTCCTATAGTGATGCCGATGCCATAGAAGTAGTTAAGGGACATTCCCGGTGATTCACCGACAAAACCAATTCCTTCAATGATGTTCTCATTGCCGAAAATAACACCATCATCAACTCTATGGTTAAAGATATGCTTTTGGGTCAGATGACGTCCAACCTGAGCCAACTCGGCATGGTCGTAATGGAGGAACATGTGATTGTCCAATGACTCATAGAAGCTGGCAGGATCATTAAAGTCATAGAGTATGAATTCGACGCCAGTTTGTACTGTGGAGAGCAGTTCCGTGCCTTGCACCTCTGTCCCGATGCCTATTGGACACTCATAATACCTCTTGTCGTCTGGTATGATGCCATAGACCACCTTGTTCTCTTCACGCAGATAGACCGGAACGGTGTCGTTCATCTCATTAATGCTTTCACCGCTATAGAGGTGTACTGGTTTATAGCTTTTGCCGTTAATCACGGTGTCTCCCTTCATTTCTAATGTATAGTAGTGCTCACCGTATGGTATGAAGCCATCTTCATAACCCATTCCTTCAATTGGATTGTCATAGTAATACACCCACTTGACATCCTCGCGGACGAAGGGGACGTATTCCTGAGGCACACGATAGACAAGCGTGCCTTCTTTCCAGCAGCGCAGCATATAGGAGATGGTGTTTTCCTCATTGAGAAAGCATTGCTTGAGATATTCATCCTTGCTGACGCCAATGCCTTCAATCAGGTCGTAGGCCCATGGCGCTGAATCGCCTGCAAAGTATGACGCGCAATCAAATCCCATGTCGATGGTGATGGTTCTATAGTGATAGCCCTGGTTTTCTTGATCCCACACGCTTGCTGTCGTCACATCATCAAGACGGTCACCATCTTGCAGGTTAAAATCAAGCAGAACCACAGGCTGACCATCCTCATTGACAACGTACACTTTGCGTCCCTCTTCAAACATAGTCTTTTGGATATTATGCTCCGAGGAATGAACCTGCTTGCAGTGACGTTTGCCGATGATAGTGTCTCCCTTGACTTGAATGGTGTAGGTGCTCTTGAGGTCCGGTTGCTCGGTGCCAACTGCTAAGCATTCCCAAATTGTGCCATCGGTCAACATCTCATCGTAATTTATAATGATATCATCTTCATCGTCTTCTTCACCACTATTCATGTAAATGGTCTTGTGGCCACCCTTCGTATAGAAGATGACATGACTGATGTTGGAAGGTTTTGGTTTTGGGATTTTTCCTGGAGCTGCCTTCAGCAGGAAAAGTTCCATAGGTCCTCCAATGTAGCCATATTGATAGATGATACCTTTCCATGCAGGCAAACAATGCGTGTCGCCGTTGTTCATTATGTAGTAATCCAAGGTGTCTTCTTGCCAATCGATGAATTCTTCCTTGACTTCTCCACCGATGACTCCATATCTTACTGTGCCGCCATATTCGTATGGTTCACGAAAATCGTAGAGCAGACATTCATCACCAATGCTGCCGTCATACAAGACAGGTCGCACATAAATTAAACTGTCTCCAGCATTGCGAATATAGCCTTGAACCTGGACAGATTCAACCTCGCCATTAAAGGTAACAGTCTCTTCAAGGGCCATATAGTTATCGAAGGCAGGTAGCAGACGAAAGGTTACTATTTTTTCGTGTACCTCAGTACTATCTTCAATACCTGTAGTGCCATAGGTGTAAATAACATCCCATTGCGAGCCCTCTTCCCAAATGCCGCTTGCATGTGCCTGCGTCAAAAGCGAAATCAGGCACAAGAAGGTGAATAGTGTTCTTTTCATTTTCATATCATGTATTGGTTTAGATAATCTTCAATCGTTTGATTCTGCATGTCGTTGTCCAGTTTCTTTTTCATGCGTTGTTTCCTGACTGCGACCGATGAGGGCGCAATGCCATAAACATCAGCCAATAGCGCATTGGGCACCCGCATCATCAGCAGGCAGCAGAAACGGACATCTTCGGTTGTGAGTGTCGGGTGCTGCCGTCGCAAGCGGGAGGTGAATCCAGGAAGTACTATATCGGTGTTTTTTTCGATGAGTTCCCAAGACGATTCCTCAAGGTTGATATGCCCGCTCTTGCCACGATGGGCATTGAGGATAGGCAAAATTATGGCATAAAGGTGCTCATAGTACAAACGTTGCAACTTGATATTTTCCTCGCGCACCAAATTTTCATTGGCTTGGGCAGTTTCTGAGAGGCGCATAGCCTCCAATTCTTTGTCATGGGCAATCCGTGCCTTACGACGATAGAATAATCCAGCTACAGCTGCAGCCAATAACAGAAGTAGAACCGCAATGATGATGACATACAGTCGAGCTTGTTCAGCCTTGCGTTCTGCTCGCTGGAACTCCATCTGGCGCTCATGCTGCAGTTCATGGATTCGTGCCATGTTCTCCGAGGTTTCACTCCTTGCAATGCTGTCGGTAATGTCCATCAGGTTGATGGCGTCGTCATAGGCTTCCCTCCATTGATTCGCTTCTTGGTGATGATACATCAAGAGGCGGGTCAGTTCAGCCTGTCCATGAATCCCGCATTCAGATATATAGGAAGGAAGAACCGCCATCAGATCCTCATTTCGGTTCTGTAAGCTGAGCCCATAGGCATGTGTGATGCGGTATAGGTCAGTTTGAACAACCTTGGGATAGACACTTTTTGCTTCAGTTATGTAATGCTCGACACTGTCGCCCTCTTCAGCCATGAGATGGATTTGAGCGAGTAAAAGGAGCGTCTGAGCTCTGAAATCCAATGTGTCCTTCGGTGCTAATTGATAGGCCTGATGGGCTTCAATTGAAGCACTGTCCAAAATTCCTTCTACCATATAAGCGGTTGCCAATTGCTGTAGAGCTTCAGCCATGAGTATATGACCATATACCTTATTATTATTGCTGATCACTTTGGCTTCGCTCAGCATCTTCTTTTGGTATTGCTTTTGCAACTCGGTTAAGTTCTTCTTTTCATATTCAGCAGCGATCTGCGAATACAATTTGAAGCACTGCTCATGATCCCCGGTATTCTGGCATTTGTCCAATTCGTTGAGCAAAGCTACCAGTTCGCCATCTTCTTCGTCAAGGGGAGCATTGTTTACCTTGACGCAACTGACAAACAAACCGATTAATATGACTAAAAACAGCTTCTTCATATTGTGTCTTGTTTCCTGCAAAATTACTACTAATAATACTACAATTCAAAACATAATTCTTAATTGTATATGCTTGTATTTCTCAAAATGTGTTTTATGTTATTGATATTCATAGCGATAATAATATAGAAGATGTATATCGTACAAACTCCACCAAACCTCTAGAATGGCGATATTAACGCAATCTCAAGCGCATCTTTTCCTTGTCTTTTGCCACCCCGGGACGAAACAATACCTTTGCCACAAACTAAAATCGATAGAATATGTCAGTCACATTGAATAACCAGTTGGAGGAGCTGATGTTTTCCTCGCAGATTCCCGACCTCGACCTCACGACGAGCGACGACAACGAGGCCGTCGTGTCGATCGTCTCGGGCGGGGCCACGGTTTTCTCGGCCACACACATCCCGTATCAAAGGAATATCATTGTCCACGACATCCGTTCGGTTGTCGAGTATTACATGCGCCAGGGCAGCCATGCCCTGCGCTCGTTCACGCTCAGGGCCAAGCACAACGGATCCACCCAGACACTGGCCACCTTCCAGGCGGTCTATCTGGAGCAGCACTTCACAGGCGACACCGAGGAGTTCCTGCGCAACAATTTCCTCACCACGATGGAAGGGAAACTCATGGCGCCGGGGGCGACCGAGTTCCTGTATTATTACCGCAAGGCGTACTCCCAGGAGTCCGTGCGCTTCCGTGTCGTGGCCAGCGTCTATGACGCCGAGCCACGGGTGTTCCAGTACTCTCCCCAAAACTCGATCAGCACCATCGACACCATCGCCAGGATCGAGGTGACCATGAAGCTGATGCTCGACGCCGTGGAGTCCCACGGCTGGGTAAGGGAGCACATCAGGCCGCTGGCCTGCAGCGTCCAGGTCGGCGCCCGGTCCTTCACGTTCTATGTGCAGGACTGCGAGCCGAACCTCACGCTGTACTTCCGCAATGCGTTCAACTGCTTCGAGTGCTGCGCACTCCAGGCAGTGACCACGCATAAGCCCAAGGTTGACCGCTCGATCGCGGTGACGAACCGCATCTCCACGTTCTACAACCAGCAGAACGAGAAGCTGTACGAGGTCGAGACTTCGGGCCTGACCATGGAGCAGGCCCGGTGGATCGAGCAGCTGTTCTATTCGCATGACGTGCGCATGGCGACCAAGCGCACCGACTTCTCGCAGGGCTACACTCCGCAAGGCATGCCGATTGTGCTCATCACCGAGCCGACCTGCGAGATCAGCGACGCGGACGGTGAACTCAACACCGTGAAGTTCACCTACCAGTACCAAGACAGGCGGACGTATCTGCCGACAGATTACCTGTCCGTGGATCACGACCGCATCTTCACGGAGCAGTTTGACCCCTCATTCCAATAGACCTATGGCTCAAAGTATCCACATCAGCACCCTTCGCAGGATGCTCAAGGCCGGTGACCCGGTTGATCTGAAGCTCTGGACCAAGAGCGGGGAGATCCAGTGCTGGCGCAACTGCATCCCTCTGCGCTACAACTTCTACCAAGGCACCCAACAGTTCAAACTGCTCGACTCGCATCAGATACGCCAGGCCCGCATCTGCTGCATCTTCGAAATCAACGGCATGGAAGTGCATCTGTAATATCACTTTGATACTTTCTTTATTTGAGATAAAAGCATTATCTTTGTGGGGTAGTTTCAAAAATATGAGCAGTATTGATTCCATAACATCATCTTTTGAATTGATGAAATCAATTCAATCTGATATAACTAAGGCGTTTTGTTTTCTTAACGACATTACAAAGAAAGTTAAAGTAGAAAAAACAACACGTTTCTCGCAATTACCATATCACATCAATGTTATTGACGAATTGCATATAAACGAGAATGCTCATAGCAGAATTTTAGCTAAATTACTTCAGTTCAAAAATTCTTATGGAGTTTATGAACTTCTTGAGTCTTTTTTATGTTTTATCAAAGGCAGAAACACCTCTTCTGATTTTGAACGACTCAAAATCAAGTCTCCTGTTATAACACAAGAAAAAGAACGAATAGATCTATGGGTTCGTGATTATGCTACGAAATATGCTATTATTTTTGAGAATAAGATTTATGATGCAAATGACCAAGATGCGCAACTATTTAGATATATTGAGAAAACGAGAAATTGCGACTTTTCAGACACAAATATATTCATCTTATATTTGACACAATTCGGAGATGATCCATCTGAGCAAACTTGGGGTGGAGAAAAGGAAGGATTTCAGAATCGTTATCTTGCAATATCTTTTAGAGACGATATTCTTGTATGGTTAAAAAACTGTGTCATTCCTAGTATACGGCAAAAAGACACATATTTGCTATGTGCCGTTTCTCAATATATAGACTATTTGGAAGGACTATTTAGTATAAGAACAATACATAAATCATTAAATATGGGCTTACAAAAAATTATTTCAGAGCAATTAAGTCTTGAATCTTGCGGGGAGCTGGAAGCAATAAACAAGATTAGAGATACGATTAAAGACTTTCAAGAAGTTACCAATCAATTAAACTCAATGCTGAGAGAGAAGCGTATAGAGTATTGGAAAAAACAATTGAATCTTGCAAAACCTCATGTTTTAGATGTAGGAGAGATGTTAGGATTACAATCCGAGATTAGTTTCAATAATGAGCATGAAACGAGGTTCTATATCTCTTTCAAAAAAGAAGAGTGGAATCTCTCTATAGTTCTAGAGCGATATGATAATAATACAGTATTTGTATATATCGGATATCCTGGTGAGCGAAAAGTAGATGAGCAATATCATAATTCTGGTATTTATGTATTTAAGGAACATACGGCACCACAAACAGAGCCATATGGTTGGGAATACATTGACAGATACCATCAGACTCCAGAAAATCTAGTTCATGATATTAATAACGGAGCATTTAAAGAATTTCTAAATAACTTAATAAGAAGAATTCATAATAATATTACCGACAAGAATATTAAAATGTAATCAAATTTCTTTGTCTTTTAGACATTAGATATGACTCCATAATTTTGCGGAAACTTAAACTGCGAGATTATGGAGTTAAATTTTAATAGTGTAGAGACCATCCCGATGCTCAACGCATCGGCCGCTTTCAAGACCGACAGCGGAAAGGTGTTCAAGGAAGACGTGGACATCGTGCCCACCATCATCGACAAATCGCTGTCTTGCATTCCATTTGCATTTCAACTTTTATTATTGCTCCCAATAGTTCAAGATGTTCGACACGTGCCTGATACGTCAGGCTCGCATCTGCAGCATCATCGAGTTGAATGGATTTTCGGTGCTTTTTCCTTTTTTCGCATCTTTAATGCGATTATTGGGATTAAGTTGTATCTTTGCGAATAAAAATCATTGTTGTCCTGGGAAACATCGTAGATGTTGGCGGTTCGAAGAACCGATTTCAATATGAAAGACCATGCAAGAACCTCGGAGAGGTTCGCAGCTTGGTCCATGAGCTGAACATTGCAAGTGCCTCGAAGAGGAACTTTGTGATTGACAAGATTTGGGGGATGTAGAAGTTCGTCTTCGACGCACTTTCCACTTGATATGGCTGCCACCAAGCTGCGCTCATCTTCGATGAGCTTGCATGGTGTTTTCGATAAAAGTCGAGTCTTCGACCCGACCTGCCTCTACGAGGCAAAAGCCATGCCCATGATACAACAGAAACGTTTATTCGATTCATATATGGTGAATTATGCCGATGTTAAAAATGTTTCCCCGGACAACAATGATTCTTTTTTCCTGAATCCTATAGTTATGGTCCGGCAGCCCGCGACGAAAAAAACGGATATTTTGGGTTGTGGTTTCGTGGAATTATCTGTACATTTGCGAACGTTAAACCGTTTAGTAATAACCTCTTTTAAAATTCATGTTATGAAAAGACTCTTTACTCTTATCACACTAGTTGCGGCACTGCTCGTGCCGAGTATCACCACTGCCCAACGCATGCCTGCCAAAAGCAGCATGAGGTTGTCACAATTCAAGGCTCCCGCTGCCGCTCCCGCACGGGACGAGGAAGAGCCTATCATGGACGTGCCCGAAGGAACCCTCTATGATAATATGTATGCCACTTCGTTTGCCTATGGCTTGGGCTGGGGCGACATCTATATCCAGAATGTGGATGGTGGCATCGGCAAGGTGGTAGAAGGTACCGACGGCAACCTCTACATCTATAATCCCATCTCACAAGGCTACATCTGGTTCTCAATCCTGCCCTGGATCAAGGCCGAACCTGCTGGCGACGGCAAGTATGTCGTGAGACTGCCACAGCTATATATCTACGACGTGGGCGATCCTTACTATGCCTACTGCATGCACTATGACGAAGACGAGGGCATGCCAGTTGTTGAAGAGGAAGGCGAGATCGAATTCACTTGGGAGGATGGCGTTCTCACCCAGTTGGGCGACAAGTTCATCGGCCTGTGCGACGCGACTGCCGACTGGTTCTACATGGCTGACCAGCACATCGTCTATGCACCCCAGACCGACGAACCCATCACCCTGGCCGAGGACCAGTACTACATCCAGAGCTACACAATGACCTATCTGTCGGATCCCACCGACCTCACCAAGACCAAAGAACGCATCGTGGATGTCGCCATCGATGGCGAGGACATCTATATCGGCTACCTGAACAACAATAATGCCGAGTCCTTTATCAAGGGCCGACTCGCTGACGGCAAGGCCACCTTCCCCACCCGCCAGTATCTGGGCGTTGATCCCTACTACAACGGCCACATCTATGTGCTCACTGGCGACGCATTTGTCGATACCGAGACCTACGGTAGCCCCGTGTTCAACTACAACCTGAACGATGAAATCGTCTTTACCGTTGATGAAGATGCACACAACATTGTTGCCGAGTGGCCCGCAGCCATGATCACCAATGTGGGTCCCAGTACGCTCTCGATTCTCGATGACTATGTCGCTCCAGGTCTTGTAGCATTTGATGAGTTCCCCGCAGTTCCCGCTACCCCCATCTTCACCGACGAAGACATTACGGTCAACAGCGCATCGGGATGGGCAGTGCTGCATTTCACCATTCCCACCGTTGATGTTGACGGCTACAAGCTCAATGAGAACAAGTTGTACTACAACATCCTGCTTGACGGCGAGGCCTTCACCTTTGAACCGGGTGCTTACATCGGCCTGACGGACGCCATGACCGACATCCCCTATAATTTTGAGGACAACATCAACTTTGACATCTACATCAGCGGCAACCGCCACACGGTATATCTCTACACCACCAGCTTTGAAACCGTTGGTGTCCAGAGCATCTACACCGCTGGTGACGAGGTTAACCGCTCTGAGGTTGCCGTGGTATCCAATCCCGTACAGCCTTCAGGCGTTAATGAACTTGCCACCGGTGCACAAGTAGTTGATACCCGCTACTATGACCTGACCGGCCGCGAGTTGCCCACGGCTCCCGCAACAGGCCTGTACCTGCAGCGCGCCACCTACAGCGACGGCACCACCGCCACCATCAAGGTCGTGAAGTAAAACCCTCAACACAAATTTGACATCAACAAGGGCCGCGGCACTCAACGTGTCACGGCCCATTTTTCTCAGTTTGCAGCCACAATTATTGTTATGTTGGGTAAAAACGTTACCTTTGCGGTGCAGAGTTTCTTTAATTATAATGAAGGGCTATGATCAGTTATTGGAAATGCAAGGATGGATTCAGCGAGATTAATCAGTGGAAATCGGGATGCTGGATTAAGGCAACCAAGCCGACCGACGAAGATTTGTCGGTATTGAAGGAGCGCTTTGCTGTGCCCGACTTCACCCATGACGCCAAGGACATTGAAGAGCGCCCTCGCGTGGACCATGAGGATAACTGGACGCTGGTCTTTGTGCGCGTGCCTAACAAGAGCATCGACGAGGACGGCGAAACCGTGTTTTCGACCGCGCCATTGACCATCATGATACGCGACGACGTGTTTATCACAGTCAACTATTATGACAACGAGGTGCTCGACGATTTCATCCGCTGGAGCAAGCAACGCCACATCAACAACTGCAAGGGTTATGACTTGTTGTTGTCATTGATGCTGTCCACTTCGGTGTGGTACCTCAAGTACCTCAAGCAGATGAACGCAATGATGAATGCCGCCGAAGAGCGACTGGAGCAGAAGATGGATAACGACGAGCTGATGCGCACGATGGGACTGGGCAAATTCCTGATTTACTTCATCACCTCGCTCAATGGCAACATGACCGTACTGGCCCGACTCAAGAAACGCCTGCGCATACTGCCCCACGACGAAGACCTGCTCGAAGATGTCGAGATTGAGACCCAACAGGCCCTCGACACTGCCAGCATCTACAACGACATCCTGGAACGCCAGCAGGAGACCTACTCGTCGATCATCGGTAACAACCTGAACCGCATCATGAAAACGCTCACGGTGGTGACCATCCTGTTGATGATCCCCACCGTGGTAGCCGGTTATTACGGCATGAATGTGCCGAATGGCATGGAAAGCTGGTGGCTTGGATTTCCTCTGGCTATCTTCATCTCAATCGTTCTGATAGCCATCGGATACTTATTCCTACGCCACAGCAAATTTTTCAAATAACTGAATCACTGCCGTGTCATCACACGAGCAACTCGCCACTGGCGACGATGGCACTGTGACCGCCCACATAGACGGTGCCATCCTTGGTCATGGTGGTTGCTACTACCGATGGGCGCTGCATCACCTCGCCCTGCATGAACCGGCATTCCTGGTCATGCTTGACGATGTTGCGGCGGTACAGGTAGTAGTTCAGGGCCGCATTGGCAGTGCCAGTGGCCGACTCCTCGGGGACACCATACAAGGGTGCAAAATTGCGCACGTGGGCTGTATAGCCGTCATCGCTGAGGGCAAAGGCGTGAACGCCGATTACATTCAACTCACGGCTTAATTCGGTAAGGGCGTCCATATCTGGTTTCAAGGCATTCAAGCCCGAAACAGAGCCCACAGGCATGATGATATCAGGCAAACCCGTCGAGATGACCTCCACAGGCATTACAGGCCATTCAATCCTATTCATCCCGGACATGATATCATGCAGGTACTCCACGTCCAGCAGCGGCACGATGACCTTGGGCTGCGCCATCTGCATCATGACTTTATCATCCACTTTCACCTCAAGTTCGCCTGCAAGGGTGTGGTTACGGCAGACGGCACCAGGCTGGATAATGCCCTGCTTGGTCATCAGCCCAAAAGTGGCGATGGTGGCATGGCCACACAAATCCACCTCGCTGCATGGTGTGAAATAACGCACGGTGAACTCGTCGGGGCCATTCTGCTGCACAAAAGCGGTCTCGGGAAATCTCAATTCGGCAGCCACCTGCTGCATCAACTTTTCTTCGGGAAACGGTGTCCCCTGTTCCAATAATACGACGCCAGCGGGATTGCCGCCAAAGGCGACATCGGTAAATGCGTCAACAATATAGTATTTCATAGGCTTACTCCATATTCAATCCGATGTGCCATAATTTGATTTCGCCGTGCTAAAAGGTTCGCGCGTGATGCGCGATTCAATTTGCAACGAATGAATTATGACACACCTGCTTGATGTTATTTTGAAAAAAAGATTACTTCAGGGCAAAGGCAACCCCGCCGATGCCAGCCAACTGCTGATAGGCCAAAACGCCAGGCTGTGAAAGCTCAACGCGGGTGTAGCTGCCATCACGGGTGAGTACATCAACGTGGGTATCATCCACAAAGGTGAACAGTTTCACCTCTTCTCCATTGTTCTCGATTGACCACGAGTTGTCCTTGGCATCAAAGTTGAAGCGGGTCACCTGCTTGGTCTTCATGTTGGTAATGGTGTAACCCTCCTCATTGCTGGCTACCAAATACTTGGCATCCTTACCGTCAACGACCTTGGTCTGAGCCAATGCGGGATTCTCGCCCGACCAGAACTCAATGCTGTTAAGAATAAACAGGTCGGCAGCAAAACTCAACTCATAGACGGGTAATATCCACATGGCCACAAATACAATCTCGTTCACAAACTTGGTGCCCACGTGTTCATTCCAATCCTTAACTTTATTATACAAAGCGAAACTGCCAATGCAGGACTGCATCATCATCGATGCGGAGAGCGCCACAACGGTAGCGACTACTAATTGTTTCTTTCTCATGATGTTTATATTCTTATTTGTTTAGTAAAAAATCTATTTCTTATAGTTCTTCTTGTAGTTATTATAGCAGTTGAGCACCTTGACCACATAGTCCACAGGCTCAGTGCCACGACAGTAGCCATTGGTACATACCGAGTCATTATAGTACTCGGGATCCATCTTCCACAACATGGCCTGCTCAACGTTCTCGCTCCACACGCGGGGATTGAGATCATACTTGCGCGCTAACGCTATGGCGTCGGTCACATGGCCCGAGCCGGCATTGTAGGCTGCGAGAACGAACCTGATGCGGTCACCGGGACCTGTGCGGCCACGCATGATGGCGTCTAGTTCCTTCAGAATCTTGGAGGCCACGCGAATGCTCACCTCGGGGTTGCCCAACTCATTCTCTTGGGCACCAAACGATTTAGCCGTCTTGGGCATGACCTGCATCAGGCCACGGGCTCCCATCCATGAGGTCGCATTGGGGTCAAATCCTGACTCACAATAGGCGATTGAGGCCAGCAGGCGCCAATCCCACCCGATTTCCTTAGCATACTGCTTGAAAAGAGGATCATAGGGAGAGATACCGCCAGGCGGGGTCACTGCCATAGTATCCACCTTAACCGAATCGGGTTTGGGACCACGGTTCACCTCAAAGTAGTGCTTAAGGGCTTGCTTGGAATACTCCTGAGCGTTGCTGCTGGCTGCCCACACGTTAATACTGTCGGCCAGCCACTGGTCACGCTTGGAGACAGCCCATGACGACCGTTGGGCAAACCCCACCCTCAACTGGATGTTGATGCTGTCATAGTAGGTCAGGTTCATCTGGGCAATGTCGCTGTCAAAGATCGTGAAGTCGATTTCCCGTCTTGACACGCGCTGAATCAGTTCGGTGGGCAGAGCCGCTTCGCCCTCCACCGTGTGGATATTGATACCGCCCCCCACCTCATTGTCAAGGTTGTGCAGGCGGGACTCATACTTGGAACCCCTCTCGACATACACATCGCGGCCAATGAGCTCGGTCACATCGTGAATCATACCCTTGCCACTGTGCTGAACAAGCACCTGATAGGTCTCGTTGACAGCTCCACAATGCAGTACGCGCGACTTGTATTCGGCCGTGACGGGAATCTCGCATGCAAGGACATCAACCATCCGCTTTTCCAGCATCTTCAACAGGTCGGGCATACTGCGAGCCACCTTGAACCGCAGGGCAATTCCGTTGGAGCGCGCGAAATCACAGATGCGGTCATAGTCATATCCCATGGTGTCACCTTTGAGGATAAAAAAGCCTGTTGGGCTATATAACGTACCCACGGTGAGCGTGTCGGGCAACTCGTGATGAGGAGCTTCAGACTGCTGATTGCCGCCACATGAGACCACAAGCGACAGCAATAACGCCAGAACCAAGGATGGGATAATACCGCGCATGAAGTCGAATCATCAATGGATATTGGGGACAATAAGCAACAGATAGATGAGCACAGCGGGAGCCACCTGCAGCAGGCTGTCGATGCGGTCCAGAATGCCGCCATGGCCAGGCAGGATACTGCCCGAATCCTTGACACCGACGCTACGCTTGATGAGTGACTCGACCAGATCGCCAAATGTGGCAAACACAGCCACCACAACACTCAAGCCGACCCAAGTAGCGAGTTCCGGCACCTGGAAAAATTCATCAAACCAATAGTGGGTCGCATAGGCTCCGGCAATACATGCAGCCACGCCACCTATCACGCCCTCCCAAGATTTTTTAGGAGAAATACGTTCGAACAAGCGATGACGCCCCAACAACATGCCTACACAATAGGCACCGGTATCATAGAGCCAGATGAATATGAACATGCCCAGCAGCAGACGCGGTGCAGTGATACTCATGATACAGTTGAGCAAAGAGACAGGCAGGGCCACATAGCCCAAGGAGAAAAAGGATCGCTCCAAGCTGTGGAGCGCATTCTGTTGCGGACGATAAAGCTGCACAATGCATCGTATGATCACATAGAATGCGACAGGCAATAGCCACAACGCACGCGACTGCATCGTCTCACCCTCATAGTGCATGTAGAAAGCGACAAACAAGCCCACGCCGCCCAGCATGTCGATAACATTCACCAGCCACGACTGGGCTGCGTCATTCTTGGCCATTGTCACCATTTCACCGATGCCCAGCACGATGAGCAGCGGGAACACCAGCAGATACATTACTGGTGAATTATCCAGCAGCAGGATCGCTCCCACTATCAACGCTATGTATATGGCACCCGACAGGATGCGTTTCATCACATTTATCATGTCTCTTCTTTATTACTGGGTGCAAATTTACAATTTTATCATGAATTGGGCAATACCATATCCCCTTGTTGGTGGAAAATGGCAGGTTGGATAATCCTCCTGCACAAACGATGAAGCCTTCCCCTGTGCATCACATCTCGGGAGAAGGCTTCTTTTTCCTTGGAGAGGGGGCTGGATTGTCTCAGTTGACAATCATCGACTCTAATCCTCTCGGCAACTCGGCGTTATACTGGTAAGCGCGGGCAAACTGCTTAAGAAATTCAATCGTAGCCTTTTTAGGGCGCTTGAGAGCAGTAATAACGTCATTGTTTTTGTTAGTCGAAGTAGTCATTTTGTGCATAGGCAGTCCTGTTTTAAAATTGTTTCATCTTAATAACGAAACGGTATCACAGAATATTATATCAACATTATGTTTTAAGGTTTTTTTTCTTTTGTTAGTCAATTTGGCATTAAAAAGGCCTTGAGACTACCAAAAGTCACAAGGCCTAAAACTCAATGATAAACAATCTGGTTTATCACTATTCCGACAAGCGGTCAAGGACGGTCTTCACCAGATCCTCGACAGCAGTCTTGTAGTTGGGGTTGACGTCGGTGGCAACGCGGTTGGCAATGATGGAGCATACGGTCATGGCGCGGTGTCCCAGCATGGCTGCCATGCCCTGCAGGGCGCTGCTCTCCATCTCGTAGTTAGTGATGTGTCCACCGTTGTACTCAAACTGCTCGATGCGGCTGTTCAGTTCGGGCTCAGCCAAATCTAAGCGCACTCGGCGTCCCTGAGGACCGTAAAAGCCCACTGCCGAAATCGTGTAGCCCCTCACCATGTCGTCACGTCCGATTTTCTCGACCAGCCACGGGTCGGCATCGATGACGTAAGGTCTGGCAAACAGCTTATTCCACTTCACAAAATCACAGAACTGCTTCTCGAAGTCGAGGTCAGCCACCTTGTTGCGGTCGGCATAGTAGTTGATGACGCCGTCAAAACCGATAGCCTTGGAGGCAATGACTGGAGTTCCCACAGGCACATAGGGCTGCAAACCGCCTGAAGTGCCGATGCGCACGATGTTGAGCGTGCGATGCTCGGCCCGCGGTGTGCGGGTCTCAAAGTCAATGTTGGCAAGGCCGTCCAGCTCAGTCATCACAATATCAATGTTGTCAGGGCCGATGCCATGAGACAGGGCCATGATAGGCTTGCCATGATAAGTTCCGCCGATGGCATGGAACTCACGGCTAGAAGTCTCCCAGTCCTGGGTGTCAAAGTAGGACGCAATCATGGTCACGCGACCGGGGTCACCGCACACGATAATGTTGTCGGTCAACTGTTCAGGTTTCACATGGATGTGGAACGCAGAGCCATCATCGTTGATGATAAACTCAGAGTCGGGGATTCTGTCAGTATTCATATCGTATTGGAATTTAATAATCGTTTTTAATTAAGAATGAAAATTCAAAGGTACTGCTTTATTGCAATTCGACAAAACCATATACATTAAAAAATGCTAAAAAAAGATTTGCCGCATTGAGATTAGAAAACTGTATAGCGGCAGCCAGGCAGGGTGGCGATCACTTTCTTGCAATCGAGTTCGACAAGGACGCTCATCAACTTATAGACCGGCTGGTGCAGGATGTCGGCGAGGGTATTCAGGTGAACCTCGCCCTGGCTGCGGATGACATCGACGACGGCCTGCTCCTCCTTGGTCAATTCGGGGAACAGATCGAGTTGCTGCGGAACTCTGCTATGGCTCTCCCAGCGCATGGCAGCCATCAAGTCATCGGCACTGGTGATAAGCGCCGCCTTGTTGGTTGCAATCAACTTGTTGCAGCCCGTCGAGTATTCATCACCGCAACGGCCCGGCACAGCCATCACATCACGGTTGTAGCTCATCGCCAGCGATGCAGTCACCAGTGCTCCGCCCGAACCTGCCGACTCGACAATCACCGTGCAGTCACTCAATGCAGCGACAATGCGGTTACGCGCCAGGAAGTTGCTCTTTTGTACCGCATCTTGGCTGGTATAGTCGGTCAACAGCATACCACCTTGCTTAACGATGCCAATGGCATCGCTGCGATGGGACGCGGGGTAAATGCGGTTGAGTCCTCGGGGCAGGACCGCTACTGTCGGCACGTTGTGTTTGAGCGCCGCACGATGGGCTGCGATATCGATGCCATAAGCCAAGCCACTCACCACGACAAGGTCAGGCAACCGCTGGCCAAGATCGGCAATGAGCGTGTCACAAAAGCGGATACCATACTGGGTCGCATGACGTGTGCCCACGACACTCACGACATGAGCGCTTTCCAAGTCACACTTGCCCAGGGTATAAATCATTGCCGGGGCATCAGGCGCTTCTTGCAGACGATGCGGATAGGCCTCATCAGTAAAATAGGTCGCTCCAATGCCGTGATTGCGCACAAATTCCTCCTCTTTTACCGCCCGTTGCAGGCAGTCGCTCCGATAATCATCGGTATAAATCTTGCTACGGCCTCGAGTGAGGGTACGCAACTCTTTCTCTTTCATTGAGAAGAAACGCTCCTCGCTGCCCACAACATCAAGCAGCTTGCGGGCCAAATCTATACCCATACCCTGCAAACCGGCAAAGGCGATACGGTAGGTCAATGGTGTGTAGCTGCCGACTGTCATGATTCCTCCAGATAATGGGCGATGCGGGCGGCCAAGTCGTCTCCGCGGTTGATGCGCCCGTCCTTTTCCATACAAACGATGGTGACTACAGCACTGACAACCGCTGCCCCGCCATCTTTCTTGAAAATGTCCTGATGGAAGATAAAGCGAGGTCCTTTGCGTTCAATCCACAAACGGCTGAGCATCACGTCACCGGTGCGCAACGGCGTCTGGTAGTCTATTTCCATGCGCCTCACAACAGGAATCAGGCCGTCACTCGTCAAGCTGCCAAAGGGGATGCCCTCCCGCTTGACAAAGGCATGACGCGTGTGCTCCAGATAATGCAGATAGATGGCGTTGTTGACGATGCCCTCGCTGTCGAGTTCATAGTCCCGCACCGCAATCTCAAGCGTGAATATGTATTTGTCCTCAATCATTGGTTATTGGGCACAAAGTTAATGAAAAAAAATGGGTCGGACGGACGGTTTAAGAGACAGTTTTTTCAGTTGTGCAAAAAGAAGCCTGCCCGCAGCTGGCTTGCAGCGTGCGGGCAGGTCGATATGCTGGCTGGTCTCAAATTACTTGAGCCAGTCCTGTACCTTGTCGTTGGGGACCATGCGCTCCTCAAACACGTAAGCGCCAGTCTTCTCGGAGCGGACCATCTTGATCACCTTGCTCCATGAGCGTCCTTCACCAGTCTGAAGGGTTGCAACTACTTTCTTTGCCATAAAATTATATAGTCGTTTAAAGGGTTGTTATTACTTGATCTCCTTGTGAACGGTCATGCGTTTCAGATAGGGGTTGTATTTCTTGAGCTCCAAACGCTCGGTGGTGTTCTTGCGGTTCTTGGTCGTGATGTAACGGCTGATGCCGGGAACGCCAGTACCCTTCTGCTCGGTGCACTCGAGAATGACTTGCACGCGATCACCTTTTGCTTTCTTTGCCATAATTCAGTTGCTCCTTTCTTACTTGTTGATAACTTCGATTTCAGTGAGATGGCCATCCTCGGCTGCCTTCTTGAGAGCAGCGTCAAGACCCATCTTGTTGATGTTGCGCAAGCCTGAAGCCGATACGGTCAAGCGGACCCACTGTCCCTGCTCGGGCCAGTAGAACTTGCGGTTGAAGACGTTAACGTTGAATTTGCGTTTCGTCCTGCGCTTCGAGTGCGATACGTTGTTGCCCGTGATCGCCTTCTTTCCGGTGATTTGACAAACTTTTGACATAGTTTCTCTAGTTTTGTTTAGTTATTGTTCTTGTTTTACATTCTCATCAGTTTCGCGCTACATGCCTGCCTGTACACAGAAAAACACAGGCGCAGCACAATATACGGGTGTGGACAGCCCAACATGGAGAGGGCGCTCTTCCCCACCGGTGTGAGAAGCCCACCGGCATCTAGGGGTCGAACAACTGTTAGGTGTCTCGCTCGTTTTAATATCGTCCTACGCTTGACTGCCAGGCACTTAGCATCATAGCCTTGACATCGAAGTTTCAACGATCAAGTGTCACACTCTTGACTTGACTAACGCATGAGCATCATCGCCAGCAAGACATGTGCCGCGAAATCGGCTGCAAAGTTAGACACATTTTTTGAACTACACAACACATTTCCAACACTTTTTCTCGTTTTTTTGTTTTACTGGACGTGAAAAAAGGCGCGTCACCCCAGGATATGACGCGGCCTTCTCTTTCCTCACCAGTGCAGGTAATGATGAGTTAGTTCGTATTTCCACTCAGCAGCAGGTCTATCAAAGCGGTTACATCCGAGATGCTGACCGTTCCGTCGCCGTTCACGTCGCCAGTGGCGCCGGGAATCGGCCTGATGGTATCAAAGCGGCCCCAATTGGCATCGGCACGGTAAGCCTCGACGGACTCTGCCGGAACATACAACACGGCATGCCTGTAGGTACCAGCGGTAAAACAGTACTTGCTCTCCAACACAGGCGGCAACGTCGCAAGACACGTGACCTCATCGATAATGTTTATGCTGGCGTCACTCCAATCGGTAGTCCAGTACCAGAAGTTGGAGGTCACATCAAACGCATAGGTACCGATAGACGTCACATTAGGACCGATTTTTACCGTTTTCAGGTTCACGCAACCGGCAAAAGCCCCTCTTCCGATTTCAGTCACTTGATCGGGAATCTCAACGCTGCGGATTGTGCTAGTCTTATAAAAACAAAAGTTATGGACATCGGTGACCGAGGAGGGAAGCACCAGATTCTCGATGTCGCGGTCTGTGTCTAGTTCATGCGACCACACCACAAAACGGGGTTCGTCGAGTGTATAGGCATAATCAACATGAAAATTGATTCCACACCATGTTTCCAGGTCGGGCACAATGATGCGCGTACCGCTCTCGGCAAAACCATCCCAGTATAGTTCGGTAATTGATGCAGGAATCGTGACACTGCGCAAATCAATGCATTTAAAAAACGCATCTTCAGTAATTGCCGTCACCCTGTAGGTAGCACCGTCATGAACAATGCTGGCAGGGATGACAAGGTCACCGCTATAAGTTCCCTTCAATTCATTACCCAGGCTATCATTGGCGGCAACGCCAACCTGGTCAGAAGCCAGGATTTTATAATAAATGCCATCTTGCTCAAAGTCATGGGCGGTAGCCTTGAACGCCACCACAGAGACCATCACCATGCCCAATATTAAAGATCTTGTTCTCATTGTAATATTAATTGTCAATTATTATTCGTGTTCAGCCACCGCAAACTTAGACACACCCCGCAAGATTGCAATAAAAAAATGCCACTATTTTTCAAAGTGTCTAATCTTTTTACACTATAATGTCTAATTCTTTTACACTTGGTGTGCAAACCGAGGTCCGTCTTGATCAAAAAAAAATCAGAGCGCTCGCCCCCGAAAGGGAAAGCGCCCTGATGAATAACATGGCATCTCTGGCGTTAGCGTTTAGCGCCACCCAGCAACATATCGATCAAGCGGGTGACGTCGCCAATGGAAATATTGCCGTCGCCATTCACGTCACCTGGTGCAGGATGAACGAAGCTCTCGCCCACAATGGAACTGAAATCCTTCCAGCATTCAGCTTCCTGGTACCTCTTGAGCACAGAAGGATGTACATGCAGGGTAGCTGTGCCAAGCGTGGAGAAACAGTTACCTGGTTCTTCTACGACGGGCGGGGTTGCCGACTTGCAGACGACATCAACCAAGGCATTATCGAATTTGAATGCTTCCCGACCAATCGTTGCGACACCGCAGCCAAGGGTAATACTCTTCAGACTCTTACACTCATAGAACGCGAAGTCATCGATGTCGATCACATAGTCCCCCATGGTGACTTCGGCCAGACTGTCACAACGAATGAATGCCATGTAGCCAATAGATGTCACATTCGAGCCTATCTTGACGCTTTTCAATTCCTTGCATTGAGAGAAGGCTGTTTCATGAATTCCCGTCACCATATAGGTGACACCATCATGGGTGACATAGTCTGGTATCACGACATCGCCGCTATAGTGGCCCTGAGTAGCGTCCTTACGGTTGACCACAACCATATCCTCGCCTGTGATAAGATAATAAATGCTGTCTTCAACGAAATCATAGAACAGTGTCTGATGGGATACCCATTGAGCCCAGTAGCGTCTAGAGCTGATAGGTTTCCCTTCTTCCTGGGCCGTTGCAGACAACAAGACCACAACATCAGGCTCTCGGGGGCCGGGGCGCTGAAAATCATATCCATTTTCCACCTCCACTCTATTAACATACAACTTGACTTCTCCCTTGCCCATGGCGGTAAAAGTATAATGGTCATCGTGAATATATGTATGCAAAGTGGGAGGTTCGGTGATTTCGGCACCCAGTGCGGGTATAGTAATCTCGTTCACGACCGTATCGCTTGGGAGGGTGTATGTACTCTGAGCGTAGGACCACACCGTGATGAGTGAATCACGGTCTGTTCTTTGCACATAGAACGGATTGGGCATCTGCTGGTCTCCAACAAACATCTTTCCGCCAACACCCTGCAAAGAAATCTTGACCGTGGTATCGTTATACTCCCACAAGAGAAATGGAGGGTCAGCAACGGGCCACTCTTTTGCCGCAAATTCATAGGATGCATAGACCTCATCACTCTGCTCCTTGCCATAAGCCTGAGCATAGGCCCACACTTCAATGAGTTGAGGTTCATACTGCCGCTCAACTTTATAGGAGTAAATCGTATCGTTGATATCCCACCAATTGACGTTCAGCATGCCTTCACCTGTCACAGTAACTGTGAGGGTATCGCCTTCTTCGGCAAAATTCACAACGGGAGGATCGGTCTTGGGCTGGACAAAGTAGCAGTCTTGAGCTGTACTCTGACCTTGTTGACCAATATCCTTAACGGTACCGCCTCGGGCATCGTCCGATGAATAGACCTCAGTCGCAACAAAGACATCGGCCCCCAGAAACTCATCAGGCAACCTCAGGTAAAGCACAAACATTTCCTCATAATCACCAGCCTCCCACTTGACGGAACCATAACTCTGAAAATTACCCGTACCTTCTGGATCCCAATAGCCGTTCTGACCATAGAACTTGAGGTAGACATTAGTAAAGTCATTGTCAATATCAATAGTCGGTAACGCGGTTTGTTCAATGCCATTCTCATCTAAGTAATTAACTGATAAGTCTCGACCATATTCATAATGATCGAGTGTCAATTCTGTCGAGTAACTCAAATAGATACTCGCCTCCTGGACACGGGCATCAAAATGAGCCTTAATCGGCACACGCAACACGGTGCCCCATTGATCGGGCTGCACCACAACGCTATCAATGTAGAAATAGCTATTAGCCATTGCCACTAGCGAGATAGCAAGAGCAAACAAAAAGGATAAAATTCTTCTCATAAGTAAAACAGTTTTATTGGTTAGGATTATAACAATTCACTCACAAATATTGCAATTTCTTTCTGAAAAAGCAAGAAAAAAGACTACTAATTTTCATTAGGGCTCCAATAATTACTAATTATGGTATCTATGCCTGGAAAAGCAAGTGTTTCAAGCGCTTTTCAAAAAATCAAGACAGATAACCTGAAGAAAAAAAGACCCGTTTACAAAAATAAATGAATTTTTTTTTGAAAATTTCATCATTTTGTTTTGTAAATTCAAAAAATGTGTTTACCTTTGTGCACTCAAGCAAATTCATGAGCTATGGAATGTAATATTGTTTATCGCAAGCTGTGAAGCCGCGTATGACTTTAAGTGCTTAGTAATGGTTTGTTTTACAGAACGATAACCCAGGCCTCTCAGCCTGGGTTTTTCGTTTGCATAATGCCTCTTCAAACAATTGCCCGAAAGTTCCTGCGGGACTCTTGCAACGCATCTCAAACCTGTCTGTTTGACATTCCCGTCATTCACATATCAGAAATGGCCGAGGTCAAGCCATGAGAAAGCAGTCAGGTTCTAAGGGCGAAATTGACAAAAGCGTATAAGGACCAGACAAATTTTGTGTAAAAATCAGAAAAACAGAATTTTTCTGGGCGAAAAATGATGCTGTTAAACGTAATTGTTTTAATTTTGTATTAAAATGACTCATTGCTTCACATGCTTATCGAGGATGGATCGTCAGTCATAAGGGGGTACCTCTTTATCAACTTTTTTATCATTATTAAATAATAACCGATATGAAACATCTGTTACAAATCACATTCTTACTTCTGTCAATAGTACCAGCCACAGCCATTGCACTGAACTTTGAAGTCGATGGTATCTACTACGTCACCAATGGAAATCAGGCGACAGTATCTGCTAAAAACAGTAATGCCGAGCCCTACGCTGGCGACTTGATTATCCCAGAGACCGTTACCTATGGCAACGTGACATATACTGTTACCGCCATCGGTGCGTCGGCATTTGCCTACTGCAACGAGTTGAACAGCGTGACCATCCCCAACACGGTCACTTCAATCGGTAAATATGCGTTCAATAGTCTCGTGCGACTGAAAAGCGTGAACCTGCCCAATTCTATCAAGCACATTGGCGAAAATGCATTCGTCAGTTGCATGAGCATGGCCATCATCGACAACGCCCTACCCGACTCCATCGTTTCGGTAGGAGAAGGGGCGTTCCATAACTGCCAAACCGTGCAATTCTCATACATTCCCAGTACTCTTGTCTCCATTGCCCAAGATGCGTTCAGCGGTTGCAGCAGTGTGACGAATTTAACAGTGGCCAGCGATAATCCCAAATATGATTCCCGCGATAATTGTCACGCCATCATCGAGACCGCAAGCAATACACTGATTACCGGATTCATTGATACGACCATCCCAACCAGCGTCACAGCCATTGGAAACTATGCGTTTTCTACCTTAAAAAAGAGAACCAGTATTGATATTCCTAACTCGGTCACTTCAATCGGCTTCGAAGCTTTCTATGCCTGTGAACACTTGACAAGCATCGTAATCCCCAACTCCGTCACTTCCATGGGTAATATGGCGTTCAGTATGTGCATCAACCTGACCAGCGTGACTATCAGTAATTCTCTTAAGGAAATCAGCTACTATGCTTTTGATGGCTGCGATGACCTAACTGATGTGATCATTCCCAATTCTATCATCGCAATCCATGGTTATGCGTTTAGAAGATGCTTAAAACTGGCCAGTATCACCATCCCCAGTTCGGTCTCAACAATCGACGATAATGCTTTCAGGGACTGCTATGCTTTAGATAACGTATATTCTATGATTCCTGACCCATCGGCAATCAATATGGGTAATTCTGTGTTCGCTCGCCTTACGACCAATTATGAAGGCCGCGTGCTACATGTGCCTTCCGGCTCATCTGCAGCTTATCAAAGTGATCCAAAATGGAGTGATTACTTCGGCATCATCGCAGAACCAAGTCCCATCCCAGGTGATGTGGACGGCAGCGGTACACTTTCCATCAATGATGTGACCCTCATGATTGACATGCTACTGGGTGGAGGGGAGAGTCCCGAATTCGCTGATTTTAATGCTGACGGAGTCTTTTCCATCAAGGATGTCACTGACCTTATCGATTTGTTGCTCAGTTCGAGCGGCAATTAAAACAGACGCGTTAACCTGAAATGAACCCCAAAAGTTGTTTGTTCAACTTTTGGGGTTCACTTGATTCATTTTCGTTCGCAACTACGAATAAGAACCGCAGGGTGCTGATGACAGTCTCACCAGCTGCCCGAGAGCAAATAGTCAATCAGTGCCGTCACGTCGCTGATGGACACGCCGCCGTCACCATTGACATCGGCATTAGCAGCATCTGTGCCGCCTGCCAGCAGCAGATCGATCAAGGTGGTCACATCACCAATGGACACACCGCCGTCGCAGTTCACATCTCCTTTCTCAAATTCATGTTCAAGGATTTGGATATAGTCCAAAGCGAAAAAGTCACCAGTGGGGTTGGTGCTACCGTCTTTGATATAGCTCCACCTGAGTGTGTGGGAACCTGGAGACAATTCCGTTACATATACATCCCAATCATCACGCTGGCCATAGCAGAACTGCTGCACACCATCAATCTCGAAAATGCACTTATCATAGATTGTTGATGTACCCTCACCACGGGCATAATAAAAGAAGGCCAAAGTGCCACCCTTAGGTACATCAACAGAAGTGCTCAATATGGATGAACTGTTGGCAACTCCAGCGTTGCCCGAAAAAGCGCAATAGCCATTATCATATCCACCTTCTACTACGAGCCATTCGTAATCGCCCTCGTTCTTGAAGTGGAGTGTACCGCCCTCAGGATTTAATGCATAGTCCACCCAAGTTGGCGTTACTGCCAACTTAACGTTGTCAATAGCAAAATAGTCACCCACATAAGTATGAGAACTGCTCCTGTTATATTGCCACTTGAGCGAATGAGTACCCTTAGACAGTCCTATCGAGTAGGACTTCCACTCATCTTCATTGTCGTAACTGGAGAACTTCATCTCGTCGTCTACATAGAATTCACATCGGCCATAATTTCCAACATTAGTCCTTCCGCCCATAGTTTTATAGTCAAAAGTCAAGGTGTAATTATCGTCGAGATCAACCGATGCCTCCAAAATAGAGTCATAAAAGTAACTATTTAATTTACCTGACTCAGCATAGTCGCGTTCGCCATCAACCTTGACAGTCCAAGGGGCAGTACTATTCCCATAAGTCCAGAAATTGATTGTGCCACCCTCGACATTCAGCACATCATTTAAGGTAAGCCCTTTGATGGTGGTGAAATTCCTCCAGTAATCTGCAGCCTGATAGTTGCTAAGCGACAAATAACTCACCGTGAGCGTGACATTGCTGTAGTGGTCGCTCATGAATGTGTCGTTCTGTATGGCAGGTGGCGTGGCGGCCATACAGGTAACACTAGTCAAAGCATTGCAACCCAAAAATGCTTGAGAACCAATGGATGCCACAGAGCCTTGGAAGGTGATGCTCTGCAAATTACGGCACATGCTGAAGGCTCCCATCTCAATTGTGGTCACCGAAGCTGGAATGAACAGGGTCGTCAGCCTTCCGCAACCTGTAAATGCACCGAATTTGATTGCGGTCACCGAGTTGGGGATCGACAAGCTGGTCAAGGAATTGTTTTGTGAAAAAGCTAACTCACCAAGAGCAGTTACATCGTACCGTGTGCCTTCATAGGTGACCGTAGGCGGGATGATGATATCGCCGACGTAGGAACGGTCTGTGCCATCATTGCAAACTTCAACGGTATTGTCACCCGTGATGCGATAATAGATATCGCCTTCTTTGAAATCATAGGGTCTTTCATTTATATAGGTGAAGTTTTGCCAGAACTCGGCATCGCGGTAAGCACTAGAGCTACCATTGGGCACCGTGAGTACGGCATTACTATAATGGCTATCATCAAAGGTGTCGCTCTTTATGGTGGCAGGTGTGGCTCCCAAGCAGATAATGTCGGTTAAAGCATTACAAGCACGAAATGCAAAAGAATCGATCAGAGTCACTGAAGCCGGAATTTCCACGCTGGTCAATGACGTGCAATTACTGAAGGCATAACGGTTGATGGATATTACCGAGTTGCCCATCGTCACACTCTCCAAACTAGTACACCATGCAAATGCACTATAAGCGATGTACAGCACCGAATCGGGTATCGTCACGCTGGTCAGACTGGTGCAATAATAGAATACATAGCTTAAAAGGTCTGTCACTAGGGGTGGAATCGTTACACTCGACAACGATTCGCAAGAATGAAATGCATGGACACCAATTGCGGTCACGGTATTGGGGATATCAGCACTAGCCAATGAGTGACAATGATAAAAGGCATATTCGCCGATAGTGGTCACCGAATTGGGGATATCAACACTGTTCAACTCTGTACTCCAACTGAACGCATAATTGCCGATGGCTGTGACATTATAGGTCTTGCTTCCATCCGATACAGTGGGCGGAATAACGACATTGCCGCTGTAACTGTTATAGTCGGCATCCCTAAAAGTCACTTCGACGGTAGTATTACCTGTGATCTGGTAATAGATGCCGCCTGACTCAAAGCTGTAGGCGCTGGCCGATAATACGGCCAGCCACACGGTAAACATTAGTAATAGAGTTCGTCTCATAATAGTGATTGTTTATTAGTTAATAATTATTTTGGAGTATTTTGTCAAGTGGTTAGAAGTAATTGGCAGTGCAGATAGTTTATCCTTTATTTCGGAATTACATGATGCCCCTCGTACTGATTGATTGCGCAAATATAACCATCTTTATCGAGAAAAACAAAAAAACGCCCCTAGAGACGTCAATTATCATCACCCTAACAAACAACGATGGCGTGGAAAAAAGTTCCACACCATCGCTGCTATATCAGGGATATTAATTCTAATCCGGGACCGGAACAAAAAAGTGCTTAGCGCAACGATACCTCGATGTCGTCCTTACCCTCAGCAAAGTCGAGCTTACCTTCCTTGGCGAGCCAACCCAGAGCGCAGTGCATCTCGTTCACTTTGAGCTTAGTAGCCTTGCGCAGGTCCTTTAGGTTGAGAGCCTTCTTGGCATCATTCAGGGCGTTCCACACGAGACCAGCCCAGTTACCAATGTTTTCTACGTTCATAAAATTAAACCTTTAATAAAACAATCAATAATTAATTAAAATCGCTGCAAAGGTAATTACTTTTTGGTTTCCAGCCCAAACAATCAGCAAAAATTTATGCAACAATCAATGCAAACTACTGATTTTCATACATTTGGATTAACCCGTTATCTATTACTATCTGTTAGCTGAAAATGTCCCTCCCAGCAGACGGTAAAGATCGAGGGTGGCAGCGAAGTCGGCACGCTGGCCATCGGTGAGCATCTTCACGTGGTTTATGCCACGAGTGCTCATCAGTTTAATGGCCGCCCAATGGCTATGGGCAAGCGCATAAACCAAATCCTTGTATGGGGCACTGAGTTCATCATCGCTCCATTGCCAGTACAACCCTCCAGTCAGTTCCCCTGAAAGGGTTTCTACAGGATAAAACGGATAATCATATCCATCGATACTGAAGATCAATTGGTCGAAGTCAATTGGATCATCGGCACAATAATGGACACACAGGCGCAGCGGTTCAGGCAGACTATCCTCTTCTGCCATCTTAAACGCGAAGAACACCTCGTTGCTGGTGCGCTCGTTCGATACATACTTGGAGACATAATCTCCCGCATCGCTCACGACAAAAGAAGGCGACAGGCGTTCGATGGTCGTTGTGACGGGCAAGTCACGCCAGGTCATACGACGGTATCCGTATTCGGTTATCGAGTAGTCCATAGCAAGCAGTGAATCGAGTTCAGCCTGTTCGGTTGCCGATTTTGAGGTGTGCTGCAAGCGGCGTCCTTCGACAGTTCCGCTTTCATTGACTTTGCCACGGGGCAAGTCTACCGTTCCCCACACCTCGTCGCTGGTGTCCCAGGGGTCAGCCTTGGGCTCGGCTTTGCGCGACAGCTGTTCCTGCAGTTTCTTTTGCGCCTTGGCCCGCTCGCGCTCGGGATGCAGGCGACGAATGCCCGGCTTTATGCTCGGGTCCTTATCATCACCCGATGATTGTGCCATCCCCATGGGAACAGCCATCAGAACCACCATCAAAAGCAACAAGAATTTCTTCATATCTACCTAAAGCCTATAATAACGACAGCAACAAGAGTTGGGCCTCAAGGGTGGCGCGAGTGATGACGCGGTCACGATCGCCAGGCAACTGCTTGACCTGGGCAATAACATGGTCACCACACTTGGCAGCCATCCACACGGTGCCTACAGGCTTGGTGGGTGTACCTCCGCCAGGGCCTGCAATGCCGCTTGTGGCGATGGCGCAGTCGGTACCCATGGCACGGCAAGCGCCCTCAACCATCTGCCGCACGACGGGTTCGCTCACCACGCCGTGATCAATAATGTCCTGTTCCTTGACACCAAGCAGCGACATCTTCACCTCGTTGGCATAACTTACCACAGCGCCCTTGAAATAATCGCTGCTGCCTGCTATGCTGGTAATCTGATGGGCGATGTTGCCGCCCGTGCAGCTCTCGGCAGTAGAGAGTGTAAGCCCGCGCTCACGCAAGCGCTCGCCCAGTATCTCAGGCAGGCGTTTGTCTCCGTCTGCGATGATGTGACCGCCCAGGATATCGTGCAACTGGCTTGACAGGCGTTCCATGTCATCATTGATCTGACGGGCATCGGTCGAAGAACCCGTCAGCCTCAGGCGGATAATGCCGCCCTCGGGCAGATAGGCCAAATGGATGCCGTGAGGCATGTTGCGTTCAAACTCATCCAACTCCATCGCCAATGCCGACTCGATGATACCCGTAACGACAAAGGTGCGGAACTCGATATCCTCGCCGTCGTTGAAGCGGGCCAGCAGTTGTGGTATCACTGCACGCTCCATCATCCCCTGCAGCTCAAAGGGCACACCGGGCATGCTCACCAGCACCTTGCCGTCGCGCTCAAACCACATCAGCGGCGCCGTGCCCACCTCGTTCTGGATGACGCGGCACGACGAGGGCACCATCGCCTGCAGGCGGGTGTACTCGTTGAGCTTGAGGTGGCGGCGTTCCATCACCTCCATGACGTTGCGCTCCACGTCCTTGTCGAGCACCATTTCGCCGCCGAAGTAGCGGCACAGCGTGGGTTTTGTGATGTCGTCCTTGGTCGGTCCCAGGCCACCGGTCATCAGCACGACATCGGTCTGGGCAAAAGCACGATCGATAGCGAGCTTGATCTGATCGGCATCATCGGGAACAACCTGTACGGTGTTCACATCCCAGCCACGCGGCGTCATGTGGCGAGCAATCCAACCCGAATTGGTGTCTGTGACTTGGCCGATGAGCAACTCGTCACCGATGGCAATAATGCTGTATTTCATTAATAGTTGTAAGTTTTTAGTTTTAAGTTTTAAGTATGGTTACTGTCGCCTGAAAAATTGCTGATCTTTAATTAGTGATCGGTGGGAAATATTATTTAGCGGGGATTTCCCTTGCGGGCCAGCCGTAATCCTGATAGTACTTGACGGGCAGGTTGTTGTCCTTCACATACTTGGCGATAAAGATGGCACGAACCTGTTCACGCGTTTCGTCATCGCTGTTGATGCTATTGAATGCCTCATACATGTCGCCAAAGATGCGCTTAGCACTCGGCAAGAAGTTGCTACCGTCTTCCACTTGGTCAAATGAGGTAACCACATAGCCGTCATCGGTCTTTTTGAGAATCATCAAGCCAGGATGGGAACCGCCAGAAACCATCTTCAGTGTGTCATCAACCACATTGTAGTTATACACCCAGAAGGCACCAAGCACACGCACACTGTCAGGGTTTTGCTGGTCACAAGCGATTACCGTGGGACAGGGAATGCACACCTCTCCAGGAGCATATTGCGAGCCGATTGAATCGGCCAAATAGCCATTGAGAGCAGCATAAAAGACAGGATTCTTCTCAATTTCATTCATCAGTTTATTATCTGATTCCTCTTTGGTGATCGGAGCCTCACTCTTTAAATTTGACGAGCAAGAGGCTTGGCACATCACGCCGCTGAACAGGATGGCGGCCATCATCCATAATTTAATCTTATTCATAGCTCCATTTAATATTGATGTTATGCTGCAAAGGTAGTAATTTTTTGGCTGCGTATGACCAATAGCGCTTTTTTGTCTCCCTTTTTTTCAAGTTCGACAGGGATTTGCAAAAAAATGGAGAAAAAATGCTACCTTTGTAATATTTTGTGACACCTGGTTGCATCTCAGGATTTATTAACCTATTTAAGTCAACGCATTATGAAACCTGAAGATCATATCGACGATAATCGCATCCCCACCAAGGAGGGATTAACCCCAACTCAGGCGGACGAGATGGAACGGCTGCGCCAGTCAATCCACAAGACCTGTCGCTGGAATGTCACTTTTTATGTCATTTTAGCATTCTTTTTTGCCATCCTGGGCATCGTTAAGTTTGATGAAGTGAGCGAGAGCAAGCTATACTTGTGCCCACTGATTGCATGCCTGTTGGCGGCTTCGTTGGCGATGGGCTTTTATGCCATCATTTATAACCGCATCCGTCAAGACTCTACAGCAAGGCAAATGCAACAGCATCTTGATCTGATTGGCTCAGACACCCTTTTCAGCAAGCTGATTATCATTACTATGGCATTGTGCATCACGGCTGCGGCCGTTTTAGGGCTCATCGACAAATGTCCATGGTATGTGGTTGTGCTGGCCGCTATCGGTATCATCGCCGCGATTGGCGGGGTATGGTGGCTGCTCAAGTACTTAGGGAAGGCCAATCCGCGTGACGAAGACATTGAGCAATTGCTGGCTCTGGAAGAAAAAGACAAATAATTAGTGAGATATGGCTCAGACGTTATTGTGGTTGATTATCGCATTTGTCACGCTGGACTTTATGATCAGCAGCGTGCTCTCGTGGCTCAATACACGGTGGATGACGCATCCTGTCCCCCCCGAGTTGGAGGGACTATATGATGATGAGAAGTACCGCAAGCAGCAAGAATACATGCGCACCAACAAGCGCGTGTCGCTCATTGCACGTTGCGTGTCGTTTGCGCTGACGCTGGTCATACTGGGCTTTGGCCTGCTCGGCTGGCTCGATAACCAGTGCAAGATTTGGACCGATGTGCCCGTGCTGCAAGTCATCCTGTTCCTAGTGATTTATAACCTGTTTAACACCATCATTGCCCTGCCGTTCAGCTACTACTCGACCTTTGTCATCGAGGAGCGCTTCGGCTTCAACCGCACAACGCACAAGACCTTCTGGCTCGATACGCTGAAGTCCTTCCTAGTCTCTACTGCCTTGAGCGCTGTGCTCATGGCTGTGGTCTATTGGCTGTACCAGACGTTCGGACAGCAGTTTTGGATTTGGGCTACTCTGGTAGTGGCCGTGTTCATCGTTTTCTTCTCGATGTTCTACAGCAACCTGATTGTGCCCCTGTTCAACAAACAGACGCCGCTGCCCGAGGGCGAGTTGCGCGACGCCATCACTAGTGCACTGGAGAGTTTCGGTTCCAAATTCAAGGACATCTACATCATCGACGGCAGCAAACATTCCACCAAGGCCAATGCCTATTTTACGGGCTTCGGCCCCAAGAAACGCATCGTGCTCTATGACACCCTGCAGGACCAGATGACCAACGACGAAATTGTCGCCGTGCTCGCCCATGAATTCGGGCACTACAAGCACCGCGACACCTTTAAGAACATGTTTATCTCGATTGCAATGGTGGCCGTTAACCTGTTCATCTTCTCCCTGCTGGTAAGCAATCCCGACCTGCCCGCCGCACTGGGCGGCACAGCCCCGTCGTTTATCCTGTCGATGGTAGCATTCTCCCTGTTGCTCTCACCCATCGACATTCTGCTCAATCCCGCCAGCAACGCCATTTCGCGCCGTGCCGAATACCGCGCCGACGCCTTCGCCGCCAGCTACGGCCACGGCGAGACACTCATCAGCGGACTCAAAAAACTCGCTGCCCACGCCTTGAGCAACCTCACGCCCCACCCCCTCGTCGTATGGTTCAGCTACAGCCACCCCACCCTGGCCCTACGCATCCGCGCCATCCGCAGTTCAAACAACAAGGACAGCAACTAAACAACTGGGACAACAATTATAAAAGGAAAACAATAACTTTTCGGCATCAAATCAAATAACCGTTAGTGATAAACAAATCTCACCGTACGGAGAAATTTCGTCTTTCAAATTCCCTCTGCTTCTTTTATTTTAGCAATGATTTCGGCACGTATTTCCTGGCTTGTGCCATGAACGGCATAGCGGACAATTCCCGTTTTATCAACAACCACTGTAAAGGGGAAGCCTTCGGTCCCAATCCATGGCATCATATCCTTAGCTTCAATGAGGTGTGTCCAAGTGAAATGGTGTTTTTCGGTTATCTTTTGTACAATCTCTGCATCATGATAAGTGGCAGAGAAAAACATGACATCTGGGAACTGTTCTTTCCACGTTGACAGTTCAGGCATTTCGGCACGGCACGGTCCACAACCGGAATACCACAGGTTGAGCACCATCACATGACCTTTGACACTGTCGTTGGTCCATCTGCGTCCTTCTAAATCTATTTCATTAAATGGAGGGAATGGCTCACCTACCTTAGGCGAGTAGAAAGTGCCATCATCTTTTACGCCTGCTTGAGCCAATTCCAACATCGTTGCCATCATATTGGCACCATTCAGGAACTGATTGGCATTGCGCACTTGTTCTCGGGGTATCGCCTTGCTGATGACAGATTCGGGTAAATCCACATCAAGTCCAATGGCAAGTATTTTGTTTCCTTCTGAATCTTTCAGTCGTGTGTAACTTGGAATGGCATTTTCGGGGAGTTCTGGTAACTCCTGAAAAAAATAGCCATTGATCAAGAACTTCGGGATAATTGTATCTGTTCTTTGCTCTTGCGCTATTGCCATGAGAGACGTCAAAGCAATAAGGGCGATTATCACAAACCTAAGTGTCTTCATTTCAATAGATTACTGTTTAATTGGAGGCTTTGTGTTAGATGATGACGCGCTGGAAGGGGGGGGCGGTGATGTCGCAGAATTCTTTGTCGAGGAATTTGTAGTGGCCGGCGATGGCGATCATTGCGGCGTTGTCGGTCGTGAAGACACGCTTGGGGATGAAGGCCTTGAGGCGATGGCGGCGGGCGTAGTCCTCGACGGCGGCACGCATTCCGCTGTTGGCCGATACGCCGCCTCCGATGGCGATGGTCTTGATGCCCGTGGCCTTGATGGCCTTGCCGAATTTGTCCATCAATATCTCGATGATCGTGCGTTGTAACGAGGCTGCGAGGTCTGCCTTGTTTTCCTCGATGAAATTGGGATTCTCCTTGAGGGCATCGCGCAGGGTGTAAAGGAACGATGTCTTGAGACCGCTGAAACTGTAATTGTAGCCATCGACATGGGGTTTGGCAAACTTGAAGGCCTTGGCGTCACCTTCGGCGGCCAGGCGGTCGATGATGGGACCACCGGGATAAGGCAGACCCATGACCTTGGCACACTTGTCAAAGGCCTCACCCGCTGCATCGTCGATGGTTTGTCCCAGCACCTCCATATCGCGCGGCGAATTGACTTTGATAATCTGGGAGTTGCCACCGCTGATGAGCAGGCACAGGTAAGGAAACTCAGGCACCTCGGCATCGGGTTCCTCCTTGACAAAATGGGAGAGCACATGACCATGCAGGTGGTTCACGTCAACAAGGGGGATGTCAAGCGCCAGGGCCAAGCCCTTAGAGAACGAAGTGCCCACATGGAGCGAGCCGGGCAGGCCAGGCCCACGCGTGAAAGCAATGGCGTCGATGTCTTCAGGTTTGATGCCAGCCTGACGGATAGCCTCGCTGACAACGGGCACGATGTTCTGCTGATGGGCACGCGATGCCAACTCGGGCACCACGCCGCCGTAGGCCTCATGCACCCGCTGGCTGGCAATCACATTACTTAGCAAAACGGTGTCTCGCAACACTGCTGCCGATGTGTCGTCACACGACGACTCTATTCCCAATATCGTTACACTCACGGTTTATCTCCTCTTTAAAAATCGACTGCAAAGGTACTGCAAGCCGAGCGGAGAACAAAAAGAATCGATTCTTTTTTTATCCCAATGATACAGATGTAAACCCAGACCTTGAAGGGTTAATGTCCACATTATAAAACTTCCAGGGACGAACAATATCGTCCACAAAGGAAAAGTGTAAAAGAATTAGACACTCTAGCGTAAAAAACCATAGATTCTCGCTTTTTCATCAAGAAGGCTTGATGATATGCAAAAAAAATAGACTAACTTTGTCCAAAACGGAGATGACTTTCACTTGAAGACTAAAAGAATCCAATCTGTTTAACACTATAAACTACTAGACAATGAAACAAAAATTCCTTTTAACATTAATGGCGCTGATAGCTGCCTTCAGCGCCCATGCCGACTCCTTCACGGTCGATGGCATTAATTACACCACTAATGGTGATGAGGCGACTGTGGCGAGATGCCAGTATTCCGGAGATTTGGTTATCCCCGAGACGGTCACCTATGATGGCGTCACGTACACTGTAACAGCTATTGGTAACTACGCGTTCTCATACTGCAATAATTTAAAAAGTGCGACAATCCCAAACTCAATCACATCCATTAGAGATGGTGCGTTTATGGGCTGCTCTGCCCTTGAAACCGTGATGATTGATAATGCCTCCACTCCCATCGGCTTTCAAGCATTCACCAACTGCTATAATCTAACGACTGTGGATTTGGGCAACGCCATTACTTCTATCGACACAGGTGTCTTTATAAACTGCTTTAAATTGCTGGACGTCGAGATTCCTAACACGGTCATCTCCATCAACAGATATGCATTCAACAACTGCGTCAGCATGACGAATCTGAGGATTCCCGGCTCTGTTACCTTTATTGATAAGACAGCGTTCCAAGATTGCGCTAACCTCACCAGTATCACAGTAGACAGTAATAATCCAAACTACGATTCCAGGGACAACTGCAATGCACTGATCGAGACATCAACCAATATGTTGATTACCGGCAGTTCAAGCACAATCATCCCAAACAGTATCACATCCATCAACGATTACGCCTTCAGTAGTTGCCAAGGCCTGACAAACATTCGGATTCCAAACTCTGTCATAACGCTCGGCAATTGGGCATTTAGTAATTGTAAGGACTTGACTGGTGTGACAATCGGCAACTCAGTTACCAGTATCGGCGAGGGCACCTTCCATCAATGCTACAATCTGAAGCACGTATCCATTGGCAGCGCTGTCACAACGATCGGCGAGTTTGCATTCAATGGCTGCAGTAGCCTGAAAGTCTTGACAATTCCCAACTCAGTCACTACAATTGGCGATGACGCGTTCCAAGGCTGTGACGGGCTGACGGGGTTAACGATTAATTCTGACCTCACTCTAAGCCAGTCTTCGTTCAATGGTTGCAACAACCTGACAAACTTTACAATTGGCGAATCAGTCACCTCAATAGACGCTTCCAATTTCGGTTTAGGTTCTAACCTCAAGAACGTGACCAGTCTAGCCACCACGCCACCAACGTGCACTAGCAGTTTCCCCAACGAGGTCTATTGGAGGAGCAGTTTATCTGTGCCTGAAGAATCCATCTCAGCCTACGAGAGCGCAGATTGCTGGATGAATTTCAGCTACATCTACAGCATCAACAATGAAAACACAGAACCCGAATATCCGCAATCTGACATTTGGGGTTATCCTGTTGATGCATTCTTGTACGATCTGACTTATAGCAGTGATGACCCGATGTACTCAGGCACTGCCATGATGATTGGCAGGAATTACAATTATGATCCTGAAACGGACACTTACTCAGTATCCCAAATACAGTACGATGAATGGAACACCGACTCCATCTTTTATGTCCCTGAAGTCATTGAAACACAGTATGGCAATTTTAAGTTGACCCACATCGGTGAAGGTTTTAGCTGGCAGACCGACATAAAGACCGTCTATATTCCTCCCACAGTCAACCGATTGGATGGCGGCTTTTCCAATTCCAGTCTTGAATCCATCATTTTTGTCAATGATGGAGCTTATAGCCATCAAACTCCCATTAAATTTGGAGAATATGCCACATTCCAAGATTGTGAGCGCCTGACCACAGTTGAATTTGAACGGCCTATTGACAATATGCCATTCGTCATGTTCATGAATTGCTCCAACTTGAAGAGCATTAATATCTATTCTGACAACAAGGGGCTGGACACGATAGCCAACTGCGCTTTCCTCAACTGCACTGGGCTCACTCATTTTGATGTTCCCAATACCGTCAAGGTAATTGGCGGAGGAGCTTTTGCTCACTGCCATAACCTTGAAAGCATTTATTTGCCCGATGGGCTCACGACCATTGGTGATTATGCTTTTGCCGAGTGCAACCAACTTAAGAACGTAACGCTTAATTCCTCAATCCAATCCATTGGTGATGCCGCTTTCCTCAAGTGCTGGTCGCTGACAAGCATGAGCATCCCTGACAATATGACCACTGTCAATGCCTATACATTCTATGATTGCAAGAACCTTACTGACCTTGACCTCAACAATGTCACTGTCTTTAAAGAGGAAGCATTTGCCGGTTGCACCAAGTTGACCAGCATCGATTTGACAAAAGCCCAAAGCATTGGCGAGGCTGCATTCTTTGGGGGGAAAGTGGATTGTACGGTCTGGACGCATCCCGATTATTCAAACGTCAGCATATCTAGCCGCGTAGAAGAATGGGGACGTCCCGATCTTAATTTGGGATCACTCAAGAACATTACGTTGGGTGAAGATGTCTCACTGCTGAATGAACGCACTTTTTATGGACACATCCTGGACACCATCACATGCATGGCGCCTGCTCCCCCCATCTTCTCCAGAACAGACGACCGTGACTGTGTGTTCAGCGCTGAGACATACGATACGACCGTGCTACGCGTTCCCCAGGTACTGGTCAATGACTACCGTGAGGCTTACGGGTGGAGCCGATTTACTCACATCCAAGGCATTGCAATCACCGGCAACGGTGATGCCAATGGGGATGGTCAGTTGACCATTAGTGATGTCACTGCATTGATTGATATGTTACTCGGTGGCCCATCTGATACCATCAACCCCATCAATGCCAATGTGAATGGTGACGAGAATATCAGCATTGGTGATATCACTGCACTCATCGACATTCTGCTATCCTCGGGTCTATAATCCCTGGCAATAATTAACACAAGAGGCTGTGCCATAATGACACAGCCTCTTGTGTTATATGTTTTGTGCATTCAGAACCGGAAGCCGGCGGTAAGGTCAAAGTTGCTGTAACTATTGTAGAAGCTGTGTTGGACACTCTGGTACCAATGACCCTCGTGGTTAAAGTTGAAAGCGTAAAAAAAGTTGCCGGCGGTGCGTACCAGAGCCAGGCGACCGTTCAGATTGGTAGACAACAGGGAACGCTTACCGTCGATGGAATTGGGGAAACTGTGGCGGTATCCGATACTTGGGACTGCTGTGACGTTGAAGAGCCAGCCGTGATGGAACACCCAACTGTATCCATAGCCTATCATGAATCCGAAGTCACGATAGCGGAAACGGTAGTCAGTCACCTCATCAGGCAAATAAGGCATCAACCAATTACTCAAGTAGGTCATGTCCATCACTACATCTTGATGACTGAGGTAGATACCAGCCAACAGGGAACCCGAACTGCGCTTCTGGTACTTGGAGAAACAGTAGGCTGCAGCCTGGGAATAATGGGTGTGGTTAAAGATATAGTATGCATCCAGGCCATACCCCTCACGCGTGAGACCATAGAAAATATCGTCACCCATCCATTTACCCAGCCTATGCAAGTGGACTGTACTCTGGTCATTCTTGCGGTAATAGCCCTCGATAAAAATGCGTGATGTGGTAAATGAAAACTGCAGCCTGCGGTTGTGGATAAATTTTCCTGCCAGCAGATCCCTCGCATTGAGCATGTAGGTAAAACTAAGACCCATACCGCTGATATGGAAACCGAACAATGACGTGATATCACTGTTGAGTTGCACGGGAGTCTCCCATTTGCTCAAATGCCCCGAGTAGAAGTCAATCCAGTTACTGTTTTTGAGCATGACCTTAAACTTCTTTTTTCCCCTCCCGGGATTCACGACATAGGCTGAGTCGTAATAATTTAAGGCATGGTTGAGCCAGCGGTAAGCCTTAAAGCCAAAGTCCAGCACTGGCGGATATTCAATCGAGGTGTCGTTGATACTCCAGCCGTGGCGAAAAATGACCGATTCCCAATAGGATGATTTTTCAGTATCCCTGGCCGCCGACAGGCTGTCCAAACGGTTAGTAACGCTGTCCAAACGGCCAGCAACGTTGTTGATGCCCAGGGCTATGTCATTCAAACGGCAAGCAACGCTATCGACCCCTTTAGCCAGACTGTCGAGATGAACTAGCGGGACCTCGGCCGTCGTCACCTCCTGCTGACTTGACACCTCTCCACACCAAGCAGAGCTCATTGTGAGCCATGCCATCAGCAACAATATGACCACCCTTTTAAACATCAGTCGGCCTGTTCTGGATTATCGCGGTGTGATGAGCGCAAGGTCACCATGGGTACTGGCTTGCGCAGTGAACTGTCGCTATCGTCAGGAGGTGACATCGGGGCTCGCCTGGGGATGCTGTCCTGAGGCGACAACTTTTTCTTGCTGTTCGGTTTATTGAAATCGTGCTTCCATACAATACCCACACCCTGGGTGGTGAGGGCGGTACCTTGACGATAATAATTCTGGTCATTGAAGTGGTTATAAGCCTTCAACCTGAATGTACCCTTGTTGTTCAACAGGTATTCAAGGTCAAAGTCACCGATGAAGTTGGTATTGCTCATATTGTAGGTGTTGTCACGATAACCAAAGTTACCGTTGAGCAACAGCCTGTTGTTGAGCAACTGGCTAGACAGGGCCACATCCACCTCCATATCGCTGAAGTCACCCTTGTTGGAACGGAAGTTAGGCGCAATCGACAAGTATTCGGTCATCTTACCAAGAATCGAACTCAGCTGTGCCGAAATGGCCGACGAGGCCACTGAGCTGATCAACTGCTCGTTCTGGTTGGTACCAGAACCCATGTATTCAGGAGTGTAGAAACGGTTGAGCGCCAACAGATAGATGATCTGGTGGTTCATCATCTCATCGGTGCTGATGATACTCTTGACCTTGCGGTAGGCATCGGTTGAGAGCGACGGGAACTCCAGGTCAAACGATATCTCAGGCTGGCTGATAATGCCCTGTGCCTTTAACAAGGCATGAACAGGCACGCTGGTACGGTTCAAGTCTTTATCAGCAGCAAAGGACTCATCCAGGTCGCGCAGACTGGCATTCAGCGAATAGAGGGCCTCCAGGTCAAGGACAGCGGCATAGGGATCTCCCTGGAAACTGATGCTACTGCCGTTACGGATGGTGAAGTCCTTGAGAATCAAGTCCTGCAACGTGAAGTTATAGGTACCCTTATCCAGAGTGTACTTTCCGAAGGTCTCAAGCTCGCCGTTATTGTTATAGGTCAAACGCAGGGAGCCATTGCCTGTCGCCTTGATTTGGTCTCCACCCACAGGATCCATGACGACAGTCAGGGCCAAATCGGGAGTCACATCTCCCTGCAGGTCAATACTATAGGCGCTAGGCTCGGTCGTCTCCTCTGTGTTCTCCGGTTTCAACAACATGCTCTTCAGAATCGCCAACGAATCAACGGGCGCATCCAACTCGTCTGCATTGCTGGCATTGCGGTCACGGAAAGTGATGAAATTGTAATGGTCGGCCTGTTCATTATCACTCATCACAAGCGTGAACTTGCTGCGTGGTGCCGATGTCATGTTCACCCTGATGGAGACAATGCCGGGTCCGCCCTCAACAAAACAGGCTCCGTTGCCGTAGATGGTGCCATACCAGTCAGGGTTAATCGACGGATTGGTGTCGTAGCTGAGGAAGTTGTGCGCATCGGTGATGGCAAAGTTGAATTCTGGACGGTGGAAGGCATCGTGCTTGAGCCATCCGCCCAATTTCGCCTCATGGCCATCCCGGTCATGGATGGGGACATCCTTAAACTCGATAAAATCGGGAATGATGTGTATGGGCACATTAGAGGCGGTGTAGTAGCAGTTCACATAGTCGATGAGGAAACCCAAGGTATCGGCCACGATATCACCAGCCAAGTTGATGGTGTGGAAATTGCCAAAGAGGATGGCCTTGCCCGACATCTCGCCGTCCACATCGCTGGTAAAAGCCTCCATGTAGGGTTTGAGGAATTCGACGTTGGCGTGGTCGGTATCAAATTCGATATAGAGCGAGTCGTCGGCAATATAAATGCCACCATCGAGCGTACTGTGTCGTCCATTGGGTTGCGCGATGTCTCCGCTGACGAGAATACCCTTAGTCTCATTGTCAAATGAGGCCTTAATATCAATATCGCCCATTGTGGCTCCATTATAGGATATACCCTCAATATACAGGCTTGGTGTGTACAAGCGGGGCGACCCGGACAAGAGGTCACTCGCATAGCACTTGCTTGTTGCCCTGCCACCGAAGTCCACATGGTCGATGGCCAAAGTCTCAAACACATAATCGAGGTTCACATCCTTCAGTTCCAAGCACAACTCGTCGGCAGGATCATTCGATACCTTGCCATTGATACGGATGAATTGCTCAGCGCGCCCACCGGCAATGTTATCCACGGCAATTACACCATTCTCCACACTGATGTGGCCCTTCTCAACCATCCAAATGGTATCGTTAAACACCAGCTGAGAAGGATTCAAGTCGATTTCGGCCTTCATTTTACCGTCATCGCCTCGGTCGAGCAGCGCATTCAGGTAAAGGTTGCCATGGAAGTCATGTCCACCCGGCAGGCGCCACCCCAGGTTGGCATTGATGCGGTTATCCTGTCCGTTGGCATCCAGGTTGAGGTCCATCAATCCGTTCTTGGTCGGATATCTGGATTGCAGATTCAGCGCTACCCTGTTGGTAACCGTATCGAGTTCAGCCAGGAGTTGGGTCCGCTCAATCAGCTTATTGCCTTGCTGCAACAAGGGCGCATCAACAACCAGGTTGAATGTGGTGTCGCTCTCGCTCAAGTTGCCCTCAATAATCGTGCGGTAAGCCAGTTTAACGGGCAACTTAAACATATTGTTGAAATCCTCATCGGGATTGATGACAAAGTTAAACCTCACGTTGGTGGGATCACCGGCGTGGGTATAGTTGGTATAATCCCCGAAATACTGCGGGAAAGCCTGCGACAACATGTGCTTGACGGTAGGCACTATGGTCTTGAAGTCATATTGTCCCGAGATGAAACCGTCAATGTGATCGCTGTCGATGCTGATGACCCTCTCTCCATCGCTGTTGTCGGCGATGAGTTCCATCAGATTAAATTTCATACCGTTGCCGCTGTTGTCGGTAAACGAGAAATCTTTGACCTCAACATGACCCGTTGCATTGTCCAGGGAATTACCCCAAAACGAGGCAGTCGCAGTGAGTTTGGCGCGGTGGTCGGGATATTTATTGTACACGCCCATGCGCGCCAAATTCAGTCCATCGGTAACTATATTCAGGTCACAGGTGGAATTGGCCCCAGCCAGTATCGCTTTACCGTCGATGTTGGCGCGGCCGTTGGGATCGTTCATGGATACCATACCCGTGAAATCATTGCCCTGCTTATCCACATTGGCAGTAATATTGTGATAGCGTACACCCTTGATGTCAACAAAGGGGATATTACCGTCCAGATGTCCTGCAACGTCCCCGTTGCTCACTACGGCATCAATCTGCGCATCCAGAGCCAGTTCATTCAAGAGGTCGTGCTTATCGAGCAGGGTTCCCAGCATCAGCCCATCGGTCTTGACGTGTCCCGCAAAGCGGGTCGTCCCCTGATGACTGGTCACCATACCATTGAGGTCAGCCTTGCCTAACGAAGTGCCCACATTGCCATTGAAGTTGACATTACCGGGCTTGCCGTGCATCACGCCGTCGAGGCTCACGTTGCCACACCTCGTGATTATGTTCCTAACCTGAGGAGAGATTCCTGGAATGAGCTCCATCACCTGGGATAACGCACTGGCGTTGGCATCTACGTCAATGCGGTCCAGATCAAAGGAACTGTAACCGCCCTGAGTGGGCATGGAGAAACCGCCGCGCAGGTTTAATGACAAGCCGTCTTGACCTGAATGCACATTCAGCACGGGCAACTCGATGCGGCCGCCATCACGCACTACAGTCGCCACAATCCTCATTGGGTCATTGAATCTAGACAATTGAGGATAGAAGGCGGCAAAATCGGCCGGTGTGACCGTACAGCCCGGAGTACTCACGTGCAAGGGCATGTGAGCCAGTTCGCTACCCAGGTTCTTGAGTGAGGAATACTCCAAGTGGATATCGTCCAGGGCAATGTCACTGCCCGGCATTTTGATCTTTATATCCTTGACATCGAGCGCCTGATCGGTCAAGTGAACATTAGTTGACAAGCGCTGTAGCGACAAGCCACTGCGCTCATCAAACGAGAGACGCTTGACGCGGATGTCAAAATCATTGTTCTTGATAAGCGGCAGGGACAAATCGGCACGCAAATTCTTCACAGCAAGATGGTTGGCGTCAAACCGACCGGCTTTGACTGGCTGATCCAGCACATCATAGGTCAAAGCCGACTTTCTCATTACCACCGTATTGATCTGCACATCAAACGGCTTGGAAGGCTTGTCATCTTTGGACTTGAAAGCGTCGATGATGAACTGGACATTGGTGGGACTGTTCTTGTCGGGGCGGGTAACATGGCCGTTAAGACCGATAACCTCGGCATGCGTAATGACGATGCGGCGGTCGGCTATCAGCTGCTTGAGGCTGATTCCAGCGCCCAGTTTTTCCACCATCAGCAGGGAGTCCCCTTGCTGGTCGTTGACCAAGACATCATTCAGTTCCAACTGATTAAACGGCGTGATTGATACCGAGCCTATATTAACGCGGGTATCGAGGATTTCACTCAGGGCCTTTTCTCCTTCGCGACACATGCGGTCCTGTACCGGAGGCAAAAGCAGCAATAGGTAGAGCAACGCGAACAGGACAACAACCGTCACCAGCGCGGTTACCACCACGCTGCGAAGCACATTATATGTTCCTCTGGGCAGATTCATTCCAACCATTTTTTCGTCACCACTGCAAATTCGGTGCCATTTTCACTGTTGTCTTGTTCCGTTGTTAGTTTTTTACATTTCAGTCCGGCAATTGATCACATTGCGCCAGCCACAAGCGGGAAGAGGCATCGCTGGGCATTCGCCAATCGCCACGCGGCGAAAGCGAAACACTACCCACCTTGGGGCCATCGGGCAAGCAGGAGCGCTTAAACTGCTGGGCGAAGAAACGCCTCATGAAGGTACGCAGCCACTTCTTGATGGTCGCATTATCATACGTGCCCTTAAAGGCCTTGCGGGCCAGCAGATAGAGTTTGGCGGGAGTAAAGCCATAACGCAACATGTTAAACAAGAAGAAGTCATGTAATTCATAGGGGCCTACGATATCCTCGGTCACCTGCAGGATGGTGCCATCGCCTGCCGCTGGGGTCAACTCAGGACTAATGGGCGTGTCGAGCACGTCAAGCAACGTGTCATGGATTAATTTACCGGCGGGGGTGCCATCGTGTAGATAACCTGCGAACCAGCGTACCAGATGACGCACCAGGGTCTTGGGAATGCTTACATTGACGTTGTACATCGACATGTGGTCTCCGTTATAGGTAGCCCAACCGAGTGCCAGTTCAGACAAGTCGCCTGTTCCGAGCACAAGGCCGTTCACCTTATTGGAAAAGTCCATGAGAATCTGGGTGCGCTCACGGGCTTGACTGTTCTCGTAAGTCACGTCGTGATTTGCAGGGTCATGGTCTATGTCCTTGAAGTGCTGGGTCACGGCAGCAGCGATACTGATTTCATGCAGGGTGACACCCAGCGCACGCACCATTGCGCAAGCGTTGGTGTAAGTGCGGTCGGTAGTGCCAAAGCCAGGCATCGTAATGGCGTGGATATTCTTGCGGTCACGGCCCATGCGGTCAAATGCGCGTGCGGCCACCAGCAGAGCCAGGGTTGAGTCCAGTCCTCCGGACACGCCCACGACGATTGTGGGAATACCCGTGAAGTCCAGACGTCGCATCAGACCTTCTGTCTGGATAGCGATGATTTCCTCGCAACGGGCCGTCAGGCGGTCATCCTCACTGGGGACAAAAGGCAGACGGCGCACGGGGCGAAGCAGTTCAGTGGATTCATAATCCAACGGCCCTGCCACATCCATGCTCATGTGCTCAAACTGAGTGCCGAACTGCACCATGCTGTCAGCGAAACTGCCATTCACGCGCCGCTCGTTCTCGAGCGCAGCTATATCGATATCGGCAAGCGACATTTGAGGCTTGGTACCGAAACGCTGACCCTCGGCCAGCATTTTGCCGTTCTCGGCAATAACTGCGTTGCCGCCAAAGACCAGGTCGGTAGTCGATTCACCATAACCGCATGAAGCATAGACGTATGCCGCGATGCAGTGGGCGCTCTGATGCTTGATCAGGTCCATCAGATAAGTGTGTTTCCCAATCAGCTCATTGCTGGCCGACAGGTTGACAATCACATTGGCGCCGTTGATGGCCGCAATGCTGCTGGGAGGAGCGGGCACCCACAAGTCCTCACAGATCTCGACAGCCACGCGGGCACGTCCGGCCTCAAATATCATGTGGGTCCCGAAAGGCACTTCCATGCCGCCCACCACAATGCTCTGTTTGCCCGCTATCGCAGTGATATTGCTGGTGGTAAACCAGCGTTTCTCGTAAAACTCCTTGTAATTAGGGATGTAAGTCTTGGGAACCACCCACATCTCGCCACCGTTAACGACGACGGCACAATTGAACAGGTGGCCGCTGCAGCGCAACGGGGCACCCACGACAAGCATCACGGGAGTATCTTTATAATTGTCAGCAAGAGTGACAAGTGCCTGCTCAGCGGCATCGAGCAAAAGCTCGTTCCCGAACAGGTCGGCACAGGTATAACCCGTCACACACAACTCAGGCATCGCCACAATGCGGGCTCCTGCACCAACGGCCTCATCAATGCTTTCGATCATGTGGGCAAGGTTACCCTCAACATCTGCGACATTTACCTGTGGCACAACAGCAGCCACGCGCACCAGACCGTAATCGGTCACTTCCTGATGATTCTTAATAGCCATCTCTTTACTATTGTTAGTATCTGTTTAACTTGCAAAATTACGTATTATCGCTGAAAAAGCCATCACTTTTCTGCATTTTCTCATCATACAAAATTAAAGGTGCGCCGCATCGTCTTGCGCCGCACCCTGTTAAAGCACTATCGGTGGGAAGAGCTATTTATCACCCAACAACATATCAATCAGCCTGGTGACGTCACCGATGCTGACCTTGCCGTCGCCGTTCACATCTCCGGCAGCAGGCTGGCCATGATAGTCGTCAATGATGTTGCTGCAATCCTTCCAGTAGTCAGCAGCCTGATAAAGTTCCAGCACAGCGGGGTGCACGTGCAGTGTCACGTTTCTATAATTCGAAATGCTGGTCTCATCGGCAAGTGCAGGAGGCGCTGCAGCCTTGCATAAGATATTTGTCAAGGCATTGCAGTTGCCGAACGCCTGCCATGCGATGGTGTCCATGCCACTGCCCATGACCACACTTTCAAGACTCGTGCAGTTAAAGAACGCGAGTCTTCCGACGCTAATCACATAATCGCCAAAAGTGATGCTCTTCAACTTCTTGCAGCCGTAGAAAGACTCATCACCAATTCTTGTGATATTGTTACCCAGTGTGACACCGGTCAAATTTTCACAATCGCTGAACGCCCCATTATCAACGCCGGTCACCATATAGGTAACCCCCTCGTGTGTAACATAATCGGGAACAGACACCTCACCGCTATAGGCGTTACCGACATAGCCATTAGTAGCCACATACACTTTGTGGTCTCCCACAATCAGATAATAAACGCTGTCTTCGACAAAGTCATTGACTAACACCTTGTGGGGAACCCACGTGTAGATGTAACTCATGGGACTGATATATTTTCCGTCCTCTTGGGCAGTACCGCAAACGAAAACACTCACATCAGGATCTCTGGGTGCGGGGCGAGGAAAATCGTAGCCATTCTCAACCTCTTTTCCATCAACATATAGCTTTAGCGTCCCTTTACCATTAAGAGTAAACCTGAAATACTCAGGATACTGGCCGATGCTAATTGAAGGTTTAGGGGTAAACTCAGAATTCAACGCAGGAATAGTGAGTTCCCTATAGACCGTATCGCTCGGCAACGCAATGCCTCCTTGAGCATAAGCACTGACCATGATGACCGAGTCGCGATCTGTCCTGGGGATAGTGTAAGGATTAGTCACTGGTTGACCATTGACAAACAAGTATCGACTTCCGTACCCTTGACATGAAAGAATCATCGTGGTGTCAGTATAACTCCAAGCAATGGTAGGCGCATCGTACACAGGGCGCTCCTTGGCCGCAAACTCATAAGTTACATAGACCTCGTCACTGGGCTCTTTGCCAAAGGCTTCGGCCGAAGCCCATACCTGAATCAGTTGCGGTTCATAGTCGCGAACGACCGTGAATGAGTACACGCTATCGTTCACGTATTCCCAGTTGACAATCAACTGGCCTTCGCCGGTCACAGTGACAGTCAATGTGTCGGCATCCTCTGTGAACAGGACTTTAGGCGCTTCGGTTTTAGGCATATAGAACCTGCTTTGCTTGATAACCGACTGCCCGTTTTCACCGGATTCCAGAACCGTGCCCCCACGTGCATCCTGGGTCGCAGAAGCCTCCGTTATAATGTGAAAGTCACCGCCATAAAAGTCATCAGGAATCTTGATGTACAGGACAAAGAATTCCTCATAATCTCCCGGCTCCCACTTGACATTACCATAGCACTGATAGTTTCCAGTGCCATCCGGATCCCAATAGCCCTGCTGGTCAAAGCCAAAGTCAGCATCGGTAAAGCGCGTGCCTACAGAATACATCGTAGGTGTCGCCGTTTGCTGCACTCCATTCTCATCGTAATAATTCACCGAGAGGTCTTTGCCCAGCTCATAGTCCTCAACGCCCAGTTCCGACCAGCAGTCCAGATAGATGCGCTGTACACGCGCATCAAAATGAGCTCTGACCGGAACCCTCAGCACTGTTCCCCACTGGTTGTAACAGACCTCAGTACTATCAACATACAGATAATTGTCTGCTACGGCTACACTTGCCGTAAGCAGCGCAAACAATGATAAGAGTAGTTTTCTCATAATCTCACTTATTAGGTTAATATTCAGTTATTGTGTAATCGTCCCTTTTAGAAGTTGATGGATTAATGAAACGTACAAATGTAAGATTTCTAAATATATTCTGCAACAAATCGGCGATAAATCTTGCGAATGTCGATTGGTTGCATTACCTTTGCATCAACAATAATGAAACAAAACTAAAAGAAAGGATAGCACTATGAAGAAGATTTTTACACTCCTGTTTTGTGTTGTAGCTATAGGACTTACCGCCAGCGCCGAAGACAATAGTCTTATTGACAGGTGCATCAACGTGTTGCTTACTGGCGAGCAGCCCACTAGGGCCATGGCTACCGATATGGATGCCAATCATGACGGTGTAATCTCCATTGGCGATGTAACCGCGCTCATCGATCAGAAATTGGCTGCCAATCAAGGCAATCGTGCTCCCGCCAGCGAGATTGATGTTAACGCCATGATTGACGAAGTGCTGAAGAGCCAAACCGGCGAGCCCAACATTCACGATGTGAATGAAGCCATCGAGCACAACCTGAAGTTGGAGAAAAAGTAATCTGGCACCGCTTGTCACAATCAGTGATGCCACAGTTTTCATCATCACATTCACTTGGCGGCGCCTCATGGACATCGCCAAGTGAATGTATGGTTAATGGCCATCTATCATCCAATTAAAAACACCCTCTCATGAAACAACTGTTCAAACCATGGCGAGTGCTGATGATCTCGCTCCTTTTCATTAGCGCTGCACTCGCGTTCACTTCTTGTGGCGATGATGAGCCCAAAGACTCAGTCATCGACTACTATGTGAGCGTTGAGGCAGAATTCCTTGTTGACGGTTCCACCCTCCACGTCAACCAGTTTTACGACCCCAAGACCCGCATGATGGATGCCATCCGCAAAGTATATCCCACGCCAACCAAATCGGGCAACGACGCAGCAGTCTTGGAAGCCTGTAACCATGAATTCCAGACCTACAAGGAGATGTATGAGGGTCTGCCAGATCATCTCACCTGTATTTTCACGGTGAAAAAAGCCACCAAAGTCGGGGATATCGTCAAGCATAGTGAGCCCCTAGCCTACTACGTCTACGACATCAATCCACCGGCACCACCCACCGAATAACTGTAGGCAGCCTCTGGCAACTCACTTGACCAGAGCAAGCATGATAATCCAGCAGAGAGCCAGCAGGGCAAACAATGACGAGAGCATGTAGAGCTGGCGACGGATGTAACGGCGCTCCGGGCGCTGGAAACTTCCGCGTGTAAACATGTAAGCAGCCATGAAAACAAAGCAGTCATCCACATAGCCCACAATACCCTTGCTGTCAAAGTCGCCAAGCCACACAAAGTAACCAACGGCAGCCGTCAACAGCAAGACGCCAATCACACGGCACACCTTCATACCCATGCTCACTTCCACTTTCTCACGTTTCTTCTTATCCATTATATTATCGTATTTATTGATTTTTCAATTACCTACAAGATTGGAGAAAACTCACAAGTTGGTGCATTCTATTAGAGTATAATCCGGTTATATACAGAAAACAGTGATATCATTGGGGGATTTCATTGAAAATCTTGCCTTGCCATAGTTGTTGGAGAAAATAGCAGGCAGGCATCACCTCCACATCGTGGAAGGTGCGAGGCTGCACGTCAAGTGAGACGATAATCAGGCGGGCCATTGGATGTTCTTCTTTAAAGGCCTTAAGGCCTCGCAAATGCTTGGATTGTACCTCTTGGCTAGATTTGAACTCAATAGCGACTTGGGCATCACCCAAAACAGCATCCACCTCATATCCCGTGTAGGTATGCCAATAAGACAAAGCATTTTCGATATCGTGATATCCCAAATAGGCAATGATTTCCTGCATCAATAAATGTTCAAAGGCGTGACCAAAGTCATCGCTTCCTGGCAACATATTGTTGCAGTGTAGCAGATAATTGGGCAAAGCCACATCAAAATAGTAAAAACGTGGAGACTGGTTAATCCTTCGTTTTACGCTTCGGCTGAATGCTGGCACAATGTAACCAACGAGTGTCTGCTCCAGGATATTGAAATACTCCTTAACCGTCTTGGCATCAACTCCGCAATCTTGTGCCACATTCCTGTAATTCACCATTTCGCCATTGGTAAGTGCTGCTACCTCCATAAACCGCGTGAATGACGGCAATCGACGCACCAGCGCCTCGGCAGCAATCTCCTCCTTCAAATACACCGAGATATAGGCCTGTAACCGCTTCTGGAGTTGACGGTCATCGGGTGCCAGATAATGGGTCGGCAACATGCCACGATTCACTGCCCGTATCAGATCAAAATCGGGTATTTCGGCACTGACCAGAGGATAAAGTACATTCCTTACAGCACGCCCGCCAAGCGTGTTTACACCCTTACGCTTCAGCTTACGAGCACTAGATCCGCTGAGGATGAAATGAATATCCTTACGGGTGATGAGCCAATGCACCTCATTGAGTAATTCAGGTATTAACTGAATCTCGTCGATAATTACGATTTCTCCTGGCTCACAATCCTGCAATTCTTGTCTCAGCAGCGACGGATTGCGCCTCAACCGCTCATAGGTGTCATTCTCCAGCATGTCATAAAATCGACTGTCAGGAAAAAGCGACAACAACAAAGTCGTTTTCCCCGTTTGACGTGCTCCAAACAAGAACACACTGCCATATCTGACATCTTCAATTTTGAAAAATCGCTGTATCATAATCATCAAAAAATATTGAAAATCGGGAGTACAACTCCGCATTTTCTTATAAAATCGGGAGTACAACTCCGCATTTTCAATGCAAAATTAGAAATAAATCCCCAAATTACCAAAAGAAAACGGCCGATTTCTTAATATATCAGCTGACAAACAAAAGAGAATTGTTTTTTGTTAAATTCGTGAAATTCGTAGTTCAACTCTATTTTGGTTGGTCGATGCCGCGCATGGAGAGGGCGATGCGGCCGCGGTCGTGGTCGATGCTGGTGACGACAACGCGGACATGCTGATGGACATGGACTTGGCGGGCGGGGGGCAGGCCGCGCTGCGGCATCTGTGAGACATGCACGAGGCCGTCCTTGTGGATGCCCAGATCAACGAAGGCACCAAATTGGGTCACATTGGTGACGATGCCGTTCAGTTCCATGCCTTCTCTCAAGTCCTTGATGTCGTTGACGTTCTCGTCAAACTCCCAAACCTGCACGGTCGAACGCGGGTCGCGTCCTGGCTTCTCCAACTCACTCATGATATCGCGCAGGGTGGGCTCGCCCACGTCGTCAGACAGGTAACGGCGCAGGTCAATCTTTTCCCTTTGAGCCTTGTCGCGGATCAAGTCGGCGATGCCGCAACCGCAATCGCGTGCCATACGCTCTACCAGGGCGTAGCGTTCAGGGTGCACGGCACTGTTGTCCAGCGGGTTGCCACTTTCGGGCACTCGTAGGAAGCCTGCCGCCTGTTCAAAGGTCTTGGGCCCTAGTTTTGGCACTTTGAGCAGTTGCTGGCGTGAGGTGAAATGGCCGTTGGCAGCACGATAATCCACGATATTCTGCGCCAAGGTGGGGCCGAGGCCGGCAATATAGGTGAGCAGTTCCTTAGAGGCAGTGTTGACATTCACGCCCACGCTGTTCACGCAACTTTGCACCGTAAAGTCGAGTGCCTCTTTGAGCCGTGTCTGATCCACGTCATGCTGGTACTGCCCCACTCCGATAGACTTGGGATCAATCTTAACCAGTTCGGCCAACGGGTCGAGCAGGCGACGCCCGATGGACACCGCACCGCGCACTGTCACGTCCTTATCCGGGAACTCGTCACGCGCGATTTTGCTGGCGCTGTAAATGGATGCACCGTTCTCGCTCACGACAAACACATTGACCTCGCGACGGAAGCGGATCTTCTTGAGGAAACGCTCAGTCTCTCGGCTGGCCGTTCCGTTGCCCAATGCAATGGCATCAATCTTGTAGGCCTCGGTAAGGGTCTGAATCTTCTTGGTTGCGCCAGCTATGTCGTTGTGGGGTGCAGTGGGATAAATCACGTCGTTATGCAACAGGTTGCCCTGCTCGTCAAGGCACACCACTTTACAACCCGTGCGGAATCCCGGGTCAACAGCCAGCACACGTTTGCGGCCCAGCGGTGGAGCGAACAGCAGTTGGCGGACGTTCTGGGCGAACGTCTCGATGGCCTCGTCATCGGCTTTCTCCTTGGCTGCTGCTGCAAACTCTGTCTCGATCGACGGCTTAACCAAACGCTTGAAGCTGTCCTCGGCGGCATCCTCAACGAGTTGCGACGCTTCCCCATTGCCCTTGACGACAATGCGGGCGATATTATCTAGCGTGCGGTCATCGTTGATCTCGATACCCACCTTGAGGAACCCTTCCTTCTCGCCACGGCGAATGGCGAGCAGCTGGTGGGACGAGACGCGCTTGAGCGGCATCGAGTATTCGTAGTAGTTTTCATAGTTGCGGCCCTCAATCTCCTTGCCCTTGACAAAATGGGACACCAGGCGTGCGTCATACTTGAAGCCGCGCCTGACAGCATTGCGCACTGCCTCATTCTCGCTCACCCACTCGGCAATGATATCCTGTGCACCCGCTATGGCGGCATCGGTGTCGGGCACCTTGTCGCCATCGACAAACTGGCGTGCCCGTTCCTCGATGTTGCCGCCGCGCTGTGCCATGATAATCTTGGCCAGCGGCTCCAGCCCCAACTGGCGGGCGGCCTCGGCGCGGGTCTTGCGCTTGGGTTTATACGGCAAGTAAATGTCCTCCAGCGTATTGGCATCCCAACAGTTGTTGATGCGATCGGCCAGTTCGGGTGTGAGCTTTCCTTGCGTCTCGATGGTCTTGATGATGGTGGCACGACGCTTCTCCAGTTCACGGTAATAGCGCAGGCGCTGGTCAATGGACTGGATGGAGAAATCGTCAAGATTGCCGGTCACCTCTTTGCGGTAACGGCTGATGAAAGGGATGGTTGCGCCGTCATCAAGCAGATTGACGGTACCTGCCACCTGATTGATGGGGATATTGAGCTCTTGCGAAATGAGCGTCGAGAGTTTGTCTGCCATGTATAAACTACGAATTACACGAATTATACTAATATTTTACCTTCTCAATAAACTAATGACTAGCGACTATTACGCAGGGTAATCAGGGTAATCTCAGGTGTAGCGCCGATGCGCATGGGAGGCCCCACCATACCCGTGCCGATGTTGACATACAAGCGTTGGTCGCCCTCGCGGTATTCCCCGCCCCACTCCTTATAACGGAAGCTGGCTGGTGACCAGCGCCAATCACCCAGTTGCAGCATCAGCTGGAAGGCATGGGTGTGGCCCGCCAGCATCAAATCAACGTTGCTGTTGGGCAAAGTATTGGCACGCCAAGCATAAGGATTGTGCTGCAACTCTATCTTGAAATTGCTGTCACGGGGACCACTGTAGGCACTGGTGATATTGCCGCGCTTGTCGCCGATGTGGTCGCCGTAGTTCTCGGTGCCAATGAGCACAATCTGGTCATCTCCGCGCTTGATGACGACATGGTCGTTATTGAGCAATTTCCAGCCTGCGGCAGTCTGCAGGTCGCATAAAGCCTTGCGGTCTGCCAGTTTCACCTTCTCAGCATCCCAGTTTACATAGTCGTCATAATCGTGGTTGCCAAGCACAGAGTAAACGCCATCAGGGGCATGAAGCCGGGAAAGGATTTCGCGGTAAGGCTCCGCCTCGGCAGTGACTCGGCTCACCAGGTCGCCTGTAAAACAGATCATGTCAGGATGCAGGGCATTGATTGTGTTGATTTGCCGCTCGACAATGGCAGTGCGGCCGTTGTAGGTACCCAAGTGGGCGTCACTCCACTGGACAATGCGGTAGCCGTCGAAGGAGTCGGGCAGACGGCCAAATTCCATCTCCACTTCTTTCACCTCGATCTTACCGGGCGTGACAATCGCTCCCCACCACATCACACCGAACACCAGCGCCGCCACGACGAAGGCACACACGGTCATCCACCGCTGCCTGATGAGTCGTCCGAGACCATAGATTGCCAGACCCAATACCTTTGGTGCCACGAGGGTAAAGAAGGTATAAAGCATGTATTGGCCCGTGACAAAGGTGCTATTGGGTGTGGCGGCATCACCCAAGGGCATGACGGCTACAGCGGTGGCAAGCCCGGCAGTGAGCACTGCGAGTGCGCCGTTGACCCACGCCAGCCAACGGTAGCCGCTGCGACGCAGCCACTTGCAGATAAAAACGTCCATGGCGATGCATAGCACCGCCACAACGATTAATCCTAGCCAGTGAATCTTCATCAGTCTTTAGGTGTTAGGCATTAGGCTTTAGGTGTTAGGTCGCTGGCGATAGAGCGCGGATGTCCCTAAAGCCTAAAACCTATAACCTAAAGCCTAATTAAAATTACTTGGTTGCCTCAAGATAGTTGCTCAGCGGATTGCTGTACATCTGCAACATCTTGTTGTACATGTAGAAGCGGTCGGCTTCGCTCAACTTGATGCCCTCGGTCTTATCGATCTGGCTTGAGAGGTATTGCTCAAACGCCTCGCGCTCCTCCTGGGTGTATTTGTCGGCAAAGTGCTTGTCGTCGAACAGAATGTCGTGGGCGATGTAGTTGTTCTTGAAAATCTTGTAGTTCTGATGGATAGCGTGGTCGATGATGGCGCAGACGCGGTCCACCTCCAGGAACTTGTCGAGACCCTCGGGAATTTTGTCGAGTTCCTCGTTGATGCAGGGCGTGAAGGCGTAGTGCACCTCACCCTTATGGCCGATGATTCCTGTCTTCATGCTGATGAGGTCATCCTCGGGCGCCTTGCGCCAGTTGGGATTCTTGCTCTTGCACAGGAACTCCTTAGCCTTGAGGTAATCGTTGGGGTCATACTCATAGCTGATGGAGATGGGAGCGATATTCAGTTCCTTGAGACTCTCGATGAAGGACTTATCGCGGTTGCCATAGGCGAGCATCTTGATCAGACTCTCCTGGGTGCGGTCATTGCTATCCTTGCAACGGCCCTCACGCTGGGCGATCCACAGAGAAGCACGCTTCTGCTCAACGGCAAAGTGCATATAGCCCGACAGCTGCACAGCGGCAGTCAGTGTCTGGATGCGGCCCAGGTTGCGCTTCACGATAAAGCTCTTGTTCATGCGCACCAGCTTAGTAATCCAGTCATAGATAAGCAGGTTGTTGCCGATAGCAATCTCGCAGGCATCACGTCCACCCTTGATAAGCAGGTAGCTCAATTGGGCCGAGTCGAGGACGATGTCACGGTGGTTGGTGACAAAGGTGTAAGGCACCTCCTTGTCCAGGTTCTCATTGCCGCTGGTAGTGAGCGTTGTGCCCGTCTTGGCCATCAGTCCCTCGATAAAGGGTTTCATCACCTTCACCTGGAACTCATGCTTGGAGTTAATGCCCAGCAACACATGCTTGAGTTCTGAATACTTGTAGTTAGGTAGCGCCATCGCCACAATCTTCTGGAAACCGGGCTCCTGAACCAGAATAGTCATCGCCGTCTGGAAGTCCTTATCAGGAATCGGACAAATGTCCTGATACTCAATTGGAATGGGTATGTTCTCGTTCTCTATCATAGTAGTTTGAGTAATTAAGTGGAGACGACTCAACGCCCCGCAGTTTTTGTTTCTTGCAATCTAAACCACAAAGTTAAACATTTTCTCAAAAAGACATGCCACTGTTGCTGTTTTTTTTCCTGATAGGCTTATTTATTTGGATAATAATAGAAAAACCTGTAATTTTGCAAGAGTATCATATTAGTTGTCTGCAAGACCATGATTTTTGGTTGAGGCAATATGTGTGTAACTCTCATTATGTTGTATTAATAGAATTGAACAAGCGATGAAACAACTTATTTCAAACTTCAAATTCTCGTTATTTGTACTGGTTTTCCTGTGTGTCGTGCAAACCGTTTCGGCTTATGATTTCAAGGTCGACGGTGTTTATTATAGCAAGATAGATGACACTTCAGTGAGGGTGACCTGCAAAACAAACACAAGCAGTAATGATTACAGCGGCGACATCGTTATTCCTGCCACTGTGGAGTATGACGGGATAGCGTATTTTGTACGTGAAATCGGGGCCCAAGCATTCATCAATTGCAGTAATCTGAACAGTGTCGTTATCAGCGAAGGAGTGGAATCAGTGAATTATATGGCTTTTGGTTACTGCTCTAACTTGACCAGTGTATCCATTCCTGAAAGTGTCACAACGTTGGGAGGCAATGTATTTAGGTCTTGCCGGTCACTGACCGAAGTTGTCATACCCGATTCGGTACAGCTCATGGGCAGTTACTGTTTCTATTTCTGCTCGGGATTAACCCGTGTTCATCTGCCCGAAAAGTTGTCGGAGATAGGAACTCACACGTTTGACTATTGCACAAGTTTGACCGATGTAAACATCCCTGATGGTGTGAAAACAATCAAGGAATATGCTTTTGTTTCCTGCAAAAGCCTGAAACACTTGACAATTCCTCAATCGGTTACTTCGATTGAAAAAGGCGCATTCTCGTCATGTTATGAACTTGAAAGTATCAACATACCCGACTCCATCACTGCAATCAATGACGATGTGTTTTTCTCGTGCCAGCATTTGTCAAACATCACAATACCGAGAGGCATTACGAGCATTGGATTTGATACGTTCGCCTACTGCCGCGCGTTCTCCTCATTAACTATTCCTGCGGGAGTCACAAGTATCGATGAGAGTTCATTCAGAGGGTGCTCTAACCTGGAGTCAATTCATGTCGAAGAAGGAAACCCGGTATATGATTCCCGTGATAATTGCAATGCTATCATTGTAACCGCGACCAACAAGCTGTTGGCTGGGTGTCGTGAGACGGTAATACCAAACACGGTGACAGCCATCGGTAATTATTCATTCTATGAATGTTATGGATTGGAAACGATTACTATACCGGAATCGGTGTTGACCATCGGCTCTTACTCTTTCTACGGGTGCCCCGATATGTTGACAATTACTATACCGGTTTCAATCACTTCAATGGGTGAGTACGCAATCTATAGCTGCGAATCGCTAACCGAACTCATTTGGAACTCAAGAAATTGTGCAACATTTGGAAATCAGTATAGCGGGTACAACTTTTTTACTATCGAGAAGTTAACCATTGGAGATGAGGTGGAGTCCCTGCCCGAGGGCTTCATGCGCCACTCTAAGATATCTGAACTCACCATCCCTTACCAACTGACCTCGATGGGTGATTACGTCTTTGACAATTGTCCTGATTTAAAAGTGCTGCACTGGAATGCAAGAGCTTGCGCGAACACAATATATGATAAATCTACAATTGAAATCTTGAATATCGGTGACGGTGTCGAAGAGTTACCTAACAATTTTTTAGGTGGTTCACAAATCCTCACACTTTTCATTCCCAAATCAGTACGGGTGATTGGTCGAGAGGCTTTTGGCAATTGTATGAAACTCGAAAGCGTGTCCATGCCGTCAGTTGTCGAAATTGGAGACCATGCATTTTCCTCGTGCAAGAACTTGAAGCGTGTAAGAATCCCTGATTCGTTAGCTCTTGCCAATCAGTATTCATTCGCCTATTGCTATGCTTTGCGCGATGTAACCATTGGCAGGAGTGTTGAAGCCATGCAGTCAGGTGTGTTCTACAAGTGCGACTCTATTGTCACGGTGACCTCGATGCGCGATGTGCCGCCTCGTGTCACGGGCATTTTCTTCAGCGATTCCTGTCTTGTGAATGCCACACTGCGCGTGCCTCGCAACAGCCTTGAATCTTATCGAACGACTTATCCTTGGAAACTGTTTGAGCACATTGTCGAGTTTGACATGTCAGTCAATGGAGATGCCAACGGCGATGGTCAGATAACTATTGGAGACGTTACCTTGATGATCGATTGTTTGTTGGGAGGAGAACAGGATTCCTTCTACTTTGAGTCGGCCGATTTTGACCAAAATGGCGTTTTGTCAATTGGTGATGTCACGGCATTGTTAGACTATCTGCTTATGGGTGGGAATTAAAAACAACCTGTTTGCTTCATCACGCTGAATAGCCCCCGTCTTTTTCGAGACATCAGGCGGTTGATTTGCCTTTGCGGTAAATCAACCGCTATTTTTTTATGATGGGTTTAATCTAATATAACTGTTTATGTCGTGTGCACTTTTGGTTTCGTCTTGAACATACCCAGGTTAATCTACCCACGCCGTGAATCCCGCTCGCTTTATGCAAAATGTTGTGTCTAATAGACAAAGAATACCTAATTGTATCATCAGTCTGGACCTTAGTCTTGGCACAAAAACTCTCAGTTATGAAAACACTTAAAAACATATCAATCTTATTGGTAGCGGCTAGCACACTCCTCTCTTCATGCTCACTCCTTGTTTCAAGCCCGCTGGTTTCTTATCATAATGATGACTCAGATGCCTATTTTGAAGACACTTATTGGGATTATGACTTGTCGGCTTGCCAGTTTCCAAACTGTTCTTGTACAGAATATGTAAAGGCTTGCAGATGCACGAACACGGCTTGCAAATGTGGTCATACAATAGATTACCATTTTATCCAGGAAGAGTAGTGCCGTCTCTTCTGACATTGAGCGGCAGGCTTACTTAATCCAAAAACATAAAACGCGAGACGATCACCAGCACCTCATGAACAAAAAACTGCCAGATAATAAGAAATAATATAGAAAAATGCCTAACTTTGCCGTATTAAGAAACTAATTGATGCAATCATTAGAAAATAAGATTGTTGGACATCAATAGTTATTGAATTCATTTGTATATCATTTGGCCTAATTATGAAAAAATTATTGCTTTTTGCTCTGTTGATTCCGCTGTTTGTCTGCGCGCAGAATCGGCCTCGAGTTTCAATTTTAGGTGACTCTTACTCGACTTTTCAAGGGTATATACCTGAGGGTAACGAAGCCTGGTACTACACTCCAGTCGACACTGCCAGAACCGACGTGGACAATGTGACCCAGACCTGGTGGTGGCAGGTCATCAATCAGGCGGGTTGCCTCATTGAGAAGAACGACTCCTACAGCGGTGCAACGGTCAGCTACCACGGATACAACAATGAAGATTACAGCCCCCGGTCGTTTATCACCCGATTGCCACGCCTTGGCAGCCCTGATGTGATTCTCATCTTTGGCGGCACCAACGACGACTGGGCGGGGGCAGAACTGGGCGAATATCAATATGATAATTTTACTCATGACGACCTTTACAACTATCGTCCCGCATTGGCCGACCTACTGCAACAGGCAAAGCAGAGGTACCCCAATGTAAAAATCATATTCATCATCAATAGCGAGTTGCGAAAAGAGATTGTAGAATCTACTAAGGTGATCTGCAGTCATTACGGCATTCCATATATCGAGCTCAAAGATATTGACAAAAAGCAAAACCACCCCACCCAAAAAGGAATGAGGGCAATCGCACAGCAAGTCCTCGAGTTTATCAATAAATAACAAGAACTTTGCGACATTATAGTGACATTCATTATCCCATAAATTCAAGGCATTATGGAAACTCAATCATTAGATAACCGAGACAGGGACAAATTGTTAGAGCAAATCAAGAGCAAATGCAAATCAAGAGCAAAAAGCTCTGCCTTCGGTATACTGATAGTCTTAATCGTAACGATAGTATTCTTATTCTACTTGGGACAACGACTAGATGACACTAAAGCCATTTCCAGCTTCATACTTTGGATAGTCATTGGTTGCCTGGCTGGATGGACCGTTTTGCACAATTATCGGTTCAAGAAGGAAATTGACAACCTTGACACTCCAGATCAGTTATTGTCAAGGTTTAAAGAATATGCTCGTATCGAAACTATAACTGCGTGTATTGCATGGCTTTTATTAATAGTCGACTGCTTTCTCAATGCCAGTGATCATTACTTTTCGGCTATTGGGGTTCTGTTGGGATTCGTTGTTTGCATCATCTTTTACATTAAAGGTTATGGTCGTTGGTATCGCAGAGATAAGGAGATTAAAGAACAACTGCAAGAACTCATCGATAAGTAATAAGCCGTTTTTTCCCAAAGCATCAGGCGCTTGGTTCACTTGTTCCAGAAGTATAAAGCTCTGGATGTGTACCAGCGCCTTAAACTAGTAGTCAGCGAGATAATTATTCTATCAGCAAAACTGATAATAATGAGATGAAATGAGCTTTAACTTTGCAACGTGAATCAATTAAGAACCCAAACAGAGATAATTATGAAAATAATATATGAATGTTCGAATTCGCAGAGGAAATCAGTAAATTGGGGATATCTTGCCGTGTGGTTATTTGCTGTCTTCAGTATGATGTACCTGATATCGAGAGGAATTTTTAATCTGACAATAGCATTATTGCTCCTCATGGCTCTTATTTTGATCCCATCCATTTTGGCATTCTTTCTTTTCCCTCTCTATATAGTTGCCAACGATGAAGGCATTGGTATTCGAACTCTGGCTCGAACAAAGCACATACCTTATGCAAACATTGACCGCATTGTACGAGTCGATGGGCAAAAGCTATTATCTCGTATCCCTATGATAAGAGTATTTGGCAGTGGCGGATTATTTGGTTATGTCGGTAGGCCTCACCTGAAAGGAATCGGCAATATCCGCTCCTATGTGGTCGATGAAAAGAATGTTTTTTTGATTATTCGCAAGAAAGGAATACCCGTTGCAATAAGTGTGAATGATCCTGATGAGTTTTTGCCCTACTATCTGAAAGGAGGTGAGAAATGAATATCCTGTATGATTTCTCTTCAGCACTCCTGCAAGCACGCCAGAATAAGGGTGTAACCCAAGAACAGATAGCTTTTGCTTTGGATATATCTCAAGCCACCTACAATGCATGGGAATGTGGGCATCGTCTTTGCCCTTACAAGCATATCATCGCCCTGATCAATTATTTTGAAGACGAGCAGTTCACGCGCCGAATGCTCCGCATCCTGCTTTCCCTGCAACATAACATGGCAGGGTTGAACAAGAAATCGACTGCCGAACTGACCACCTATTACATGAAACTCATCGCATTACTCGCCGATGAATGTGCCGAGTGGATAACGACGTTAGAGCAATAGGTCAATAGCAATCTTTTGCAACATGTGGATTCCTATTTGACGATTCGTCACTTCAAGGCATACGCGGTTGAAGAACTTTTCCAAAATTATAAAAGTCTGGCGAGTACCAGCGCCTCATGAACGATTAATCACCGAAATCTTAAAGAAAATGATGTGTTTGGCACTGGATTTGCGGGATTCTTAACAAATTCCATTCAATTTTGCCACCAATTGAAGAAAAGTGTCTATATTTGCGAATTAAGAAAAATGTTTGATTATGCCAGAGATTAGCAGATTTTACGGTATTATCATCTACATGTATATAGATGACCACAATCCGCCACATTTTCATGTGTGGTATGAAAACTACAAAGCGATAATCACTATCCAGGACGGAATTGTTACTGGTTCTTTGCCTCGCAGGGCATTAAAACTTGTCTATGAATGGCTTGACCTACATAAGGATGAGTTGATGAGCAACTGGGAACGCCTTGCCAATAGTGAAAAGCCTGAGAAGATAGAACCCTTGAAATAATTTTATCATGGATGCTAATTCAATATTGCTGACAGTAACAAAAGCTGAATATGATAGAGACTATACACTGCGTATCACATTCAGCAATGGAGAAGTTCGACTTGTGGATTTCACACCATTGATGCAAAAGGGAATCTGCAAGAAGTTGCAAGATATCGACTATTTCAAAGCGTTCACTCTTGACCCATTCACAATTGACTGGAACGATGAAATAGGTTTTGCTCCTGAATACCTTTACGAACGCGGTGTTCAACTCAATTAGATAGTTGAATTTCATCAAGATGCCATAATCATCAAGCAGGCATGGGAAAAGTATTCAGTACCTCATGAACAATAAAAATCGTGATTAAGTGAGCGTAAAGCCATGCTTGCATGAGCATTGCCGAGCGTGAACGATTTATCCAAATCACCGAATAATAAGAGAAAATGAATGTTTAGCAAAGATTTTGCTACCGTTGTGTAGTTATTGATTCAGTTGCTGCGTCTAAAGAACAAATAAGATACGATAAACCTCAAAATAGATTTATTATGGAAGTTAATAATGAAATGAATCAAGCAGCTGATGACGCTCAGCATTTGCAGGAACTGCGTAAACGCATCAATAAAAAAGCCGAGGATTTAATTTGGCTAGGAGAGAGTAGTAAGCAATATTGGTTATTGCTAGTAGCTGTGATTTTCTTAGTTGTTGTGGTCGAAGTTATTACCTACTATGTTTGGGCAGGTGATTTTTGGGCATTCAATGGATGGCTCGGCGGTTTCCTGATAGCTCTTGCTATCATGAACATCATTAAGTGGTACTTTCTCTCTAAAATGAAAAAAGCCGAAACTGCTCCACAGCATTATCGTGCGACTAAACGGTTTATTAAAACTTACCAATTGGAGTTCTTATTCAGTATTGCCGTCGCGTTTTATTGTAAGGATTTAGTCAAGAACCATTGTGCTGATTGGGGCGCAGGCTTATTTGCGTCTTGTTTCATGATCATTCTTGCCCTGTTTATATCCTATGCGAAGCCTAACTGGTATCTTGATAAGGATTTCTATGATGATGTTGAAGAACTTGGTGTATACAAATGAACTAACAAACGCTGTTTAGCGTTTTTCCAAAGCATACGCGGTTGATTTACCTTTGCGGCAAATCAACCGCTATTCTTTATGATACTGACGATAAATGGGAAAAAGATATCAATGGATAAAAGCTCCTCAATCAATTTACAACTTACAAATTCATTTAGAAAACAATAAAAATAACAAATACAAATTATTGGTAATCAACCATCTATAATCGTATTTATTGTACTTATTGTCTTCCTTTTATCTCAAATATGGTGCGTTGTCGTTACTTGATGGCGAGGTTGCGGGCGTAGTCTTCCCACTTGGTGATGAGGGCGGCCATGTCGGCGGGGAGGTCGCTATCGAAGTCCATCTGCTGGCCTGTTTCGGGATGGACGAAACCCAAGGTCTTGGCATGCAGGGCCTGACGGGGGCACAATTCGAAGCAGTTGTGGATGAACTGGGCATAGCTCGATGAGCGGTTGCCGCGCAATATCTGATCACCGCCGTAACGGGCATCGTTGAACAAGGGGTGTCCGATGTGCTTCATGTGTACGCGGATTTGGTGGGTACGTCCCGTTTCCAGCTGACAGCGCACGACAGCCACGTGGGCAAGGTTTTCCACGGTATGCCAGTGGGTAACAGCGTGTTTACCCTGATCGCCGTCGGGAAATACCTTCATCAGCACGCGGTCACGCGGGTCGCGTCCGATATTGCCCGTCACGGTTCCGTCCTCCTGTTTCATTTCGCCCCACACCACGGCAATGTACTGGCGCTTAGTGGTCTTCTTGAAGAACTGGGCACCGAGCGAAGTCTTGGCATTGGGGGTCTTGGCGATAACGAGCAGGCCGCTGGTATCTTTGTCGATGCGGTGCACGAGACCCAAACGGGGGTCAGTCACGTCATAGTCGGGGTTATCCTTGAAGTGCCATGCCAGCGCATTGACCAGCGTGCCGTCGAAGTTACCATGCCCAGGGTGAACAACCATGCCGGCAGGCTTGTTGACCACCATCAGGCTAGCGTCCTCATAGACGATATTCAACGGAATGTCCTGGGCTACGATTTCGCACTCATAGCGGGGGCGGTCCATCACCACACTGATGACGTCGCCGGGATGCACGCGGTAGTTGCTCTTGACGGGACGTCCGTTCACACGGATGCACTGTGCCTCGGCAGCATTCTGCACGCGGTTGCGGCTGGTGCCCTTGATGCGTTCCACCAGATATTTGTCGATGCGCAGCAACACCTGGCCGGGCTCCACCACATAGTGGTAGTGCTCCCAGTAGTCTCGCCCGTCCTCGGTAAAGTCGGGCTCACTGTAGTCGTATTGAATTTCGTGGCCGCCCGCTTCCAGTTCGGCATCGAGCAGCTCGTCGTCCAGCGCCATGACGGATTAGTTTTTCTTCTTATCTTTATCTTTGTCCTTGTCCGACTTTTTATCCTGGTCTTTCTTCTTTTCCTTATCTTTTTTCTCCTCCGAAGACTGAAGCTTTCGTTCCAATTCGGCACGTTCCTGAGCCTCCTTCAGCTCCTGCTCATAAGTTTCCTGAGCATCCTTGTAATTTGCCTCATCAATGGAATCCATCATCGCAGGATCAAGAATCTGCTCGGGGTTCAGATCCACGATGGAGCCATCGCCCACAATAATCTTGATCTGACTGTTCACGCTCACTCCCGTGCTGGGGGCCACATTATGGCCATCAACGGTTACTTGAAGAATCAAACCGCCCATCTCGCTGGGGACACTATCCATATCAACGTGCTTGAAGCCCATCGCCTTCAACATGGCGACACCTTGTCGTCCAGGCAGGTCAACCAACTTGGGCAACGGTATGATGGGAGCGTGCATCGCATTCACCTTTAAGTAGATGATACGGATTTTCTTGATATAGGATTTGGCCTTTGGATCTTGGTCGATGACCGCACCGGGCTTGTAGTTCTCATAGAAAGAAGTCGAGTCGCTGATTTCCCAACGCAGGCCTGCATCTTCCAGGATGTCGATTGCCTTCTCAAGCGGCATGTTGCGCACGTCAGGCACCTGCACTTGCTGGCCATGGGAGGTAAACACGTCGATAAACAGCAGGGCAATGTAGCCCAGCGCCACCAGTGCCAACACCATCAGCGCCGAGTTCACCAGAATGGGATGGCGGTCACGAAAACGGTCAAAGCCTTTCGTATTCTTGTCGTTATTATTGCTCACGGTCGTTCAAATGATTAGTTACAATCTGCAAAAGTACTGAAATTTGGCAGCAGTACAAATACTTGACTCCGTTTTTTTTCACATTTGTGAAAAATGCTATCTTTGCAGAAAGTTATGGAACAAAATTATGATAGAATAACGGAACAATTGTTAGAAAAGCCCTATTGGGTCATCGACTTCCTGCCGAAGCAAGTGCCACAGGACAGTCGGGGGCAGTTCTTTGCTGTGGAGCACTACTACCTTGAGGGACCTTTGCAGAAGCGCTTGTACAATCAGCTTGCCGATGTGGTGTTGAAGCTGAACTGCTACCACGACCTGACAGTGAATCATGGCGGTGACGAGTGGGTCAAGAATCCCGAACCCGCCACCCTGGTCGCTTGGCTTAATGAAGCCTTGCAGCACGGTCACCTGTGCGCATTGATTGACGATGGCACCACCTTGATTACCGCAAGTGGCAGCAACACTTACCTAACCCTTTACAACCCGTCGTCTGACTTGCTGCAACTCGCCAGGCATCTGGCCGCCGCTGCAGGCCTCCACCTGTGGCAACCCAACCAAAATCAACCTCAAAACTAACAACTAGAGACTAACAACTAATAACTGAATATGGATCGTTCTTCACAAATTATCAGGACAAGTTGGATAGGCATCATTGCCAATGTACTGCTGGCTGCATTCAAGGCTGGCGTGGGTGTTTTGGCCAGTTCGGTGGCTATCGTCATGGACGCGGTTAACAATCTTAGCGACGCGCTATCGAGTGTCATTACTATCGTGGGCACCAAACTCTCACAACGGCCCGCAGACAGAAAGCACCCCTTCGGGTTTGGACGCATCGAGTACTTCAGTGCCATCATCATCGCCGTAATTGTGCTTTCAGCCGGTGTGACCTCGTTCATCGAGTCCGTCAAGAAAATCATTGAACCGACTACACCCACTTACACGACTACAACACTCATCGTTATCATCGTGGCCATAGTGGTGAAACTCGTGCTAGGCAGGTATGTCAAGTCACAGGGAGAGAAACTCAAGAGCGATGCGCTCATCGCCTCGGGCTCCGATGCACTGTTCGACGCCATTATCACACTGGCGACGCTCGTTTCGGCAGGCGTGATGCTATTGTGGAATGTCTCGCTTGACGGCATTCTGGGTGCACTCATCTCGCTGGTCATCATCAAGGCCGGTATCGAGATGCTCGCATCGCCCGTCAATGAACTGCTCGGTGCCAAGATTTCGCCTGAATTACTGTCACAAATCAAGAAGGAAGTCAACAATTTCGACGGCGTACATGGTGTATTTGACATCATCGTCCACAACTATGGCCCTGACGTGCAGATTGGCTCCCTGCACATTAACGTAAAGGATACGATGGACGCTCACCAAATCCATGGTCTCACACGCCGCATCAGCGAGGATATGTTCGACCGTCACGGCATCATTATGACCGTCGGCGTTTACGCCGTCGCCACTGGAGACAACAAGCGCGCCCAGTTGCAGCACACCCTCATGCAAGCCGCAGCTGCACATGAGCACGTCGAGCAAGTCCACGGCTTCTATTACTTTGAAGACGAGCGCCGCGTTTCCATCGATGTGGTGCCCGACATCACCATCCACAACGATGCCGCCTTCATCGAGGAACTACGGGCCGAACTTCAGCCCCTCGTCCCCGATGACACGGTTACCATCGTAATCGACCACAACTACAGCGAGTAGCCGATGAATAATCATTGTTGTCCAGTGAAACATCGTAGATGTTAGCGGTTCGAAGAACCGATTTCAATATGAAAGACCATGCAAGAACCTCGGAGAGGTTCGCAGCTTGGTCCATGAGCTGAACATTGCAAGTGCCTCGAAGAGGAACTTTGTGATTGACAGGATTTTGGCGGATGCAGAAGTTCGTCTTCGACGCACTTTCCACTTGATATGGCTGCCACCAAGCTGCGCTCATCTTCGATGAGCTTGCATGGTGTTTCCCATAAAAGTCGAGTCTTCGACCCGACCTGCCTCTACGAGGCAAAAGCCAAGCCCATGATGCAGCAGAAATGTTTATTCGATTCATATATAGTGAATGATGCCGATGTTGAAAATCTTTCTCCGGACACCAATGGTTAATAATAAAAACTGATTATTCTGAATTACCTAAGGGCATCCGCATCCCTTTACATGTAAAAAACAACTGAGCCATCTGATTATCCTGAGAATAAAACTCAGATTATTCAGATGCCTCAGTTGTTTAAATCTGTTCTTGTCGTCAGTTAGCTACTATCGGGGTGATAGTGAAGGAGCAAGTGCGGTCGACAGCATGCAGGCGATATTGCTCCAGCGGACGAGCGCCCCAACTGTCGATGCCGCCTACGCCGCAGTGCTCGCCATCAAGCGTTAGTACTGTAAATATTGACTTGGTCAACTGCGATGGGTGACGCTGATGTTTCTCATCGCCCTCATCGAGCATGGGGATGTCGTAGTGCAGTGCACTGGCAAAGAACGGCTTGTCTGCAGTTACTTTCATGCCGAATCCATCGCCATTAGTCTGCTCCCACCAGCGGATATCGCCCTTGGTGCCTGTTTCCTGCGGACGGATATAGGGATAGAATTGCTCATCGGTCGTTTGGCGGTATATACCTAAGCGCTGGCTGTAGCGGCGGTCGGCATAGTTCTCGATGGGACCTCGGCCATAAAAATCGCTGTTTTCCATGTCATACGGCAGCTCCATCACCATGCCGAAACGCAGCATCTCGGGCATTTCGATGTAACTTTCATCAAAGGTGATGCCCTGAGTGATACACATGGCGCCACCGCTATGGATTTCATAGGTCATTGTTAGCCTGGCATGCGCCTCGGGCATGTCATAGCGTGCCACAATGGTCTTTTGCGACTTGCATGACGCTTTTTTGTCCACCTCCAGCGAAGTCAGATTCATCACAGGATTGCGCCACACCTGCAACTTTTGTTGCAGCCAGGCACCCATGTCGTTGTCGGTCACCGCTCGCCAGAAGTTGGGACGCAACATACCACCTTCGCCCAGCATACTCTTGCCATTCACGATATATCTGTTCAAGAAACCTGTTTTGCCGTCAAAAGCGATTTCGACACCGTCGCATGTGACTGTCAGCGGTCCCTTCTTGGCTTGCTTGATGTTGAATTTCGTCTTTTCGTTGGGCAATGCAGCTGATTGCGGTGTCACTTCACGGACGGGCAGTTGAACGTAGGCAACGCGCTGTCCCTTCTCCATCAGCGGCTCAGCATCCTTAAGCAGGAAATCCACGTTAAGCATGACCTCATGGTTTGGCTCAAGGGCTGCAAGTGTATTAGCGATGGGCAGATGCAGCAACCGGTGATTCTGCGGTGCCACATTAAGTTTCAGTTCCTCGCCGTTGAGCACCGACTCACCATCGACAAGAAGTTGCCAACGCATCTTCATGTTGCTCAGGTCGCGGAAGAAAAATTCGTTCCTCACAGCGATGTCGCCTTGGCGCACGTTCACGTCCTCGGCCCAAATGTTCTGATAGTAATAGGCCGTCTCGTAGGCATGCGGATTCCACACGCGGTCGGGGCTTACAAGGCCATTGCAGTTGAAGTTGTTGTCGCTGGGGTCATGGGTGTTGTAGTCACCGCCATAAGAGAAGTACTCCTTGCCGTCAGCGGTCTTCACGCGCAAGCCCTGGTCAACAAAGTCCCACACAAAGCCGCCCTGGAACTTGGGCAAGCGGCGTACGACATCCCAATATTCCATCAGTCCGCCGCCCGAGTTGCCCATCGTGTGGTTATATTCACACAGGATAAGCGGCTTGGTGCTTTCGGGCTTGCTGGCATAGCGCTCGCACCATTCGGGCGAGGCATACATCGGGCACATCAGATCAGTATTCTCGCCGCCCTGGGCGCGCTCCCAGTGGATGGGGCGCGAGGGGTCGGTGGCGCGTATCCAATCGCGTGCGGCAGTGAAGTTGGGGCCGTCGCAGGTCTCGTTGCCCAGCGACCACACGATAACGCTAGGATGGTTGAACTGCACGCTCACGTTGTGCTGGTTGCGCTCCAGGATGGGTTTGGCAAATATCGGCTTATAGGATGCGGCGGTGTTGGGGTCATAGTGGAAACCGTGACCCTCCTGGTTGGCCTCGGCAAAGACATACAGGCCGTACTCGTCACACAAGTCATACCACTGCGGGTCGTCAGGGTAATGGCAGGTGCGCACGGCGTTGATGTTCATGCGCTTCATTTCCTTGATGTCGGCAATCATGCGTTCACGTGACACAACATAGCCGCCATCGGGGTCCATTTCGTGGCGGTTGGCGCCCTTGATATACACGGCCTTGCCGTTGACCAGCAATTGGCCATCTTTTATCTCCACACGACGGAAACCCACCTTGATAGTGGTCGTCTCTCCCTTTGCTTTCTTGTCTGCTGGAGTGAGCGTGGCAACAAGGCTGTAAAGATAGGGCGTTTCGGCAGTCCAGCGATGGGGGACAGATATCGTCCAGCGGTTCTCGCCAGCAGGCGTCATGGTTACTTCGTCACCTTGAGCATCAAACAGATGGTAACTCATCGTGCCCTTGCCTGTAATTTCTGGGGCCACCATCAAGGTACCATCCTGCAAGTCATTGGTCAAGCCTGTGGTCACGCGCAGGTCATCGATATGGTTATCCTTATCGCGGCAATAGAGGTAGCTTGACCGTGCCACACCCGACAGGCGCCAGAAGTCCTGATCCTCGCTGTAGGTACCGTCACACCAGCGCATCACCTGGAACGCCAATAGGTTGTCGCCCTCCTTGAGGTATGGCGTGATGTCAAATTCGGCTGCCGTTTTGCTGTCCTCGGCATAGCCAGCAAACTGTCCGTTCACCCACAGATTGATGTTGCTGGTAACACTCCCGAAGTGGGCAATGACCTGTTTGCCTTTCCAATCAGAAGGAATGGAAATATGGCGGCGATAGGTGCCCACGTGATTGTCTTGCACAGGCACACGGGGCGGGTCATTCACCCAATTGTCGCGCCACGGGAAACCGATATTGACATACACGGGGTCGCCATATCCGTTCAATTCCCACATCCCCGGCACGGGCATCATGTCCCAACCACTATCGTCCAGATCGTTACGATAAAAGTCGATAGGTCGTTGGTCTAGGTTGGCCACCCAATGGAATTTCCATTCTCCATCAAGCGACAGGTATCGGCTTGATGAAGTTGGCTCTATATCATAAACGAAAAATGATGCGTGAACCGGCAGTCGATTAATCTCGTTCACCTGCAAGTCCATCCACGGTTCTCCGATGGGCTGGGCGGCAGCGCCTAGCGCCAGCAGCAGAAATAATGCTGTAAGAATTGACGGCTTCATTGAATCAGGAATTAGAAATTAGGATTTGCGCAAGTAGTCCTCAGCCCGCTGTAAGTCCTCAGGGGTATCGATGCCGATGGTTGCAGTAGTTGTAATACCGGCCTTGATGGTATAACCGTTCTCCAGCCAGCGCAACTGCTCCAGCGACTCGGCCAGTTCCAATGGCGACTGCGGCAAGCGCGTAATTTGGGCCAACACGTTAGCACGGTAGGCATACATGCCCACGTGAGTATAGTATTGAGTCATTTTGGGCCATTCGACACGCTCCTTGCCCCTAATGTAGGGAATGACCGAGCGCGAGAAGTAGCGGGCGCGCATCTGGCTATCCAGCACGACCTTGGGCGAATTGGGATTCTCCAATTCGCTATAAGGGCGGTTGGGGTCAAACGGGCGCACCAGCGTTGCGATGTCGGTCCCCTCATTCTCAAAGCAGGCCATGATGGCTTGCAACTGGTCAGGTTGGATGAATGGCTCGTCTCCCTGAATGTTGATAATGACATCTTCGCCACCACCATTCTTCAGGTATGCCTCCTGGCAGCGGTCGGTACCGCTGCGGTGCTCGGTGCTCGTCATCACGGCCTTGCCGCCAAATGCCTCCACGGCCGCCATGATGCGGTCATCATCGGTAGCAACCACCACACGGTCAAGCGCCTTGTTTACCTGACGGTATACCCGCTCTATCATCGTCATGCCGCCCAACATCGCCAGCGGCTTTCCCGGGAACCTCGTCGAGGCATACCTCGCCGGTATAATCCCAATAAAACTCAATTTCTCATTCATATATCTTAATTCTTTGTATTGTGTTCTCTCCGCTGATAAGTTAGTTACTCGAAATTTGCCCCCAAGTTGAGGGCGAATTGCATTCACTTGAGAATAAAGAATAGTCTTTATCTAATATAGAAATAGGTTTTCCCATATTATAAACTTAAAGGGCAATACTGCTATTGTTCAAGTCATTTTCAAACCGAAACAGTTTGTATTTATTGTACTTATTGTTTTCCTTTTCTGTTCTGTGGTTTCAGTAGCCCCAGTTCTCGCCGATGAGGATGACAGTGTGACGATGGGCAGGGAAACTGTTGCGGGTGAAATGGACGTAGTTGCAGATGCATTGCGGGCTATTGCAGTTGTGGCACACGCCGTCAAGGCGGCAGGGCGTATCACAGCCCAGACGCGCCGTGTTGATGGGAGCAGCGACATTACGGGCACGAGCCAGGGCAGCCTCGATGGTGGGCGCTACCTTGTTCAGTCCGATGATGTGGATCACGTTATGCGGTCCCCAAGTGATAGCGGCGACACGGTTGCCACGTCCGTCAATATTGACGATGACGCCATCCTGAGTGATGGCATTGGCGCTGGTGAGGAAGTAGTCCACATCCATCGCATCGAGGTAGCACTGGCGCTTTTCCTCGTTGGTGACGGCCTTGTCTCGGTCAATGACCTTATAGGCGCCACTCTCGATGAGTTCACTGGTCAGCCCCATCTCACGGATAGTCTGCGAACCACCCCAAGTGACACTGCTTCCCTCGGGCATAAGTGATTTGACAAGTGCGATAGCCTCGGCAGCGGTGGCACAATAGTGCGCATTGAAGTTGCGGCGTTCGAGATGTTTAATCATGCGTCCAGCCAGCAATTCATTATGGATTTCAATCGGAGTCATAGTTTCTTTAGATAAAAGATAAGAGTTAATAGATAATGGCTGATATGGTATCAACTAATTCAATTAGAACAGGTCGATGAGTTTCAGGGAGCCCCAGATGATGGCGGCATAGCGCAGCAGTTTGCCGATGGTCATGGTGAGGAGCACAATCCACACATTGGAACGCACGTAACCCAAGGCAACGCTGATAGCTGTTCCCAGCATGGGCACAAAGGCAAAGAAGCCCATCCACGCACCGCGGTTATGCATGAAGCGCAGGGCGCGGTCGAGTTTTTCCTTGCTCACGCGGGCATATTTCTCAATCCACTCAATCTTTCCCAAGTGCCCGATATAGTAGCACGTCATGCCGCCGCTCACATTGCCCGCCAGCGCCACAAACAAGCTGGTGACGGGATCCATGTGCAGCGCTCCCACGCAGGCGATGACCAGAGCCTCGCTACTGAAGGGGACTATACTTCCGGCCAAGAACGACCCCAGGAATAACCCGAAGAAGCCCCACTGGGTAAAGAAATGGATGAGTGCGTCGAGCATTTCTTTCAGATGGTTTACTGTGCTGTGGCTCTGCCACGGCTATCAATTATTTAAACAACTGTTGCACAAAAATCACCAGGTAGTCACGCCAGTTGGCCCACTCGTGGCCGGCACCGCTCTCGTGATAGGTGTAACGCAGGCGGTTCTTGTCGAGCAACTTACGGAATTCGGCATTATCCTTGTACAGGAAATCATCCTTGCCGATTCCCAGCCAGTATAACTTGGGGCGTTGTTTGAACTGGGCAACCAGTTTAGCCTCGAAGTCGTCATATATCTTGCACTTGCCTTGATCCATGCGGCTGATGGCAGGTGAGAAAAGACCCACGTATGCGAAGTCTTCAGGCTGGTTGGCGCTGATGTAGAGCGAGTGGTAACCACCCATCGACAGGCCGCCAATGGCGCGATAGCGCTTGGCAGCTCGCGTGCGATAGTTGTTATCCACCCACGTCATGATGTCGTTGAAACTCTGCTCGAAGGTGCCGTCCATCCAGTTCTTGTGGGCAAACGTGGGCTGCACGTTGCCCAGAGCGCTCAAGTCGGATACCGCCTGCTCGTCCACATTACCGTTAGGCATGACGACAATCATCGGCTCAGCAGCTCCACTGGCGATGAGGTTGTCAAGGATCTGGGCTGTGCGGCCCTGTTCCAACCATACTGTCTCATCACCTCCCGAACCGTGCAGGAGATAAAATACGGGATAGCGCTGGCGACTCTGCTCGTAGTTAGGGGGCAGATAAATCATCATACGGCGTTTGGCGCCCAGTGTGGGAGAATCATACCAGACGGCACGAATCTCGCCGTGAGGCACATCGTGAACCGCCATCGGGCAGTCACCATTAGGGTCGAGCACAAACGTGTTCATCACGCTCTTTACATCGCGCAGCGTGTGGGCATTATCATTATCGAGCACCTTCATCCCATCAATGACGTAGTAGTACATATACAGGTCGGGCTCCAAGTCCCGCAGAGTGATGCTCCAAGTTTCATTGCCTTGACGCTTCATCAGCGTATCCAGGCGCGAGTCAATTATCAGCCTAACGGTGTCGGCTCCAGGAGCCTTCACTTTGAATGTGACTGTCCCATCTTTAGCAATGTCGGGACTGTTGACAGACGGGGAAAAGAACCCCTGGGCGGTCATTGTTACCGCCAGACAAATAAGCAAAAAGAAAAAGGATTGTCTCATATCGTTTCGTTGTGAAAGTTTCTGCAAATATAATAGAAAAACCGCCACAACCCAAACGATTATAGCGCAATTCACATTCTATAACATGGTTTACAGGCGTGCCTTGATACGTTCCCACGCATGGGAGCCAAACAGGAAACATTCGCGCATCGTGCCCATCATCACAGTGAATCGGCTCATGGGCACGGTGAAACTCAACTCGTTCTTGCCTACCCAAGGTCTTACCGACGGGTCAAACAGGCCAAGGAAACAACGCTGCCCTCGATGAGCATTCTCGACCACAGTCATTGATACCACCGTGCTGCAACCTGACCCGAACTGGGCGACCACTGCATCGGGCTCGTTGGAGTCATAGAAAGCCCATCCACACAGTCCCGACAGCATGTCAGGCGTAGCATAGAACATCACGCCCTCATAACCGTCAAGCGTCTCGGCCTTGTCAATCCTAACGAAGTTCAAGTAAGGCTTGGTGGCACGAGGCATTTCCAGGCGCTTGACGTAGTCGGCGACCATTTCGGGCGTACGTTTGTACTTCTCGGTGATTGAGACAAAGTTAGGCACCCGTTCAGGCATATCACTGAAGCCCGTATACAGTTTGCCACCTCCACAGCCGATCACCTCGGCACTCAATGCCACTGGCGTGCCCTCACGTGCCGCCTGTAAACCTTTAAAGAAGCACCCGCCAATCTTGGAAGTATCGTCCACCGGTGTGTCACTATACCTAAACAGCAAGGGCAACTGCGCATTCTCCCCGAACGCCTCTCTGAAACTCTGAATAAACTCCCTCAATTCCATATCATATGCTTTTGATAATCCATTAATCGTTACAAAGATATAACTAATTTGGTGATTTTCCCTTATCTTTGCACCATCAATCAACCAATAATCATAATCGATACATTATGGGCAAGGAACCGAAAAGATTTGTTTGGAGAGACCGCGAAATGAAAGGTCTTTGTAAAGAGGCATCTATTATCGTTGACACGGTAACAGGCGTGAATTACCTGTTAGTAGGCTACGGCAGTGGCGCAGGATTAACGCCCCTTATCGACGAGAACGGCAAGCCCATCGTCACCCGCGTCATCGTCGACGATTAAAGAGCCACATAACCCCAATTGAAAATGACAGCACGGGCCCACTCATCGTCGGCCCGTGCTGTCAAATTATCCAATTGGTGTCGTTTAAATCCAGCCCATCGAGTGGTAGAGGAAGGCGATGAGGTAGCCGGCGACGCAGGCCACGAAGGTGTGAACCAGACCGGGCATCATGAACGAGTGGTTCAACAGATACTTGCCGATGACGGTGGTACCTGTGCGGTCAAAGTTCACGGTGGCGATATCCGAGGGGTAGTTGGGGATGAAGAAGTAGCCATATACTGAAGGCAGCACACCCAACAATATCCAGCCGTCAATGCCGAGTCCATAAGCCAGCGGCAACATGGAAACGACCACTGCACCCTGCGAGTTGACGAGCACCGACACCAGGAAGAACGCAAACGCAATTGACCACGGGTAATGCTCTACCAGGCCTGCCAGCATCTGTTGGATTTCGCCCAGGTAGTTGGCGAAGTAAGTGTCGGCCAGCCAAGCGATACCATAGATGGCGACAACGGCTACCATACCACTCTGCCAAACGGGACCCGCGATGGCCTTCTTAGGCGATGCCTTGCAGAAGATGATCATCAGCGCGGCGGCGGTAATCATCACAATCTGGATGACAAGGTTCATTTTCAACGGAGTGGGATGCATCATGGTCAAGCCATCAACTGCGATGCCCAACTTAGCCAACTGGTCGGCGGTGATGGTCACACGCGAGCCGATGAGTTCAACGGTAGCGTCACCGTCAATAGCCTTGATGGTATCGTAGGCGGGCAGCAGATCCTGGAAGATGGCAAAGAACACAATGACCAGCAGGGCACCGAAGAAAATATACACGGCGCGCTTGCTCTCGGGAGCAATCTTCTTGTCAAGGGTAGTGGCACTGCTGCCATAGATGTACTCGCGCTGGGCGGGATCGGCAATCTTCTTTTGGAACTCGGGATCCTTGTCAAGATCCTTACCGCGCTTGTAGGAAGCGACCGAGGCTGTGAAAATACCCAACAGACAGGCGGGGATGGTAACCATGAGTACCTGAGGAATGGAAATGGTGTAACCGTTAGCACCCGAGATGGTGATAAAGGCCACTACCGCTGCGGCAATAGGTGAGCAGGTGATACCAATCTGCGAGGCGATACTGGCGATACCACAGGGACGCTCGGGGCGGATGCCCTTTTTAATCGCAATGTCGCAGATGATGGGCATCAAGGTGTAAACCACGTGACCTGTACCAACAAGCACCGTCAGGAAGAAAGTGGCCAGCGGTGCGAGGAACGTGATGCGGTCAGGATGCTTGCGCAGCATCTTTTCGGCCAACTGGATCAGCCAGTCCATACCGCCCGAGGCCTGCATGATACCCGCACAGGTGACGGCAGCAATGATGATGTAAATCACGTCGGTGGGCGGTGTGCCCGGTTTCATACCAAAGCCAAACACAAGGATGGCCAAGCCGATGCCCGAGATGGCACCCAGAGCAAGGCTACCGTATCGCGAGCCAAGCCACAAAGCACCCAGCACGATACAGAGTTGAAGAATCATGATTAATGACATATCTTTTCAATTTTTAGTGAATAGTTTACAACCATTTAGTGATAAGAGAAATCCTTAATCTCTCTTTCCTAAGTCCCAATTAATACCGGATAGAAAGCTGCACAAAGATGGTGCTATAGTTGGGCTTGTCAAGAGCTCGGTCGTGGGTCAGGCAATACTCGGTCTGAGCCTCAAGGTACTTGCAGAAGCGGTAATTCAAACCAATCTCATAGTTGGTTTTGGCATCCACCGATGTGGCGGTAGGACGATAGAGGTCATAACGGGCCTTAGCCATCAGTTTATCCTTGATTACAGGGACAATGGCGAGAGCATAGATACCATCAGCCTTGTCATTGGCCACATCTTTGTCGTACTTGTCGGTATAGGTCTTAATGGTAAGATCGCTGGCATTAGCAGAGTTTTGGTGAGTGGTGGCAAATCCACGTCCCGTTGAATGGATATACTCGGTGCGCAGCTGCAGGTCACCCTTCTTATACTCAGCACTGAGGGCGTAGCGGTGTTGACGCAGGCTCACAACCTGACCGCCTGCCTTACGGGCATAGGAACCTTCCCAACCAAAAGCGCCGAGACGCATACCACTGATGGGCATAACCCATGCACCGCCAATGATATCCTTCCTTTCATCCACATCCTTGACGTTGATGCCCTGGCCATTGAACACGCCCACTTGGTAATGGAGCAGGTTGCGGCCGCTGCTGTTCTTGAGGAAGTCGCCCTGGAACTGGAGACCGATGTCACGTCCGTTGCTGGCGTGCATTCCCGTGCGGTCACTAAAGCCCGCCAACTTGCTTACTGGCTGCGAGTAGCCCATAAAGCCCTGGTCGATGGGATTCATCGGATTTTCATAGGTGAACGGGCGTTTGAACTGGCCCAACTTCACACGGAAGAAGTCAAACTTCTGCCACTCCATGAAGTAGTCCACCAGTCGCGGACTGCTGCCCAGCGTAGTCGTGTTACCGTTGATCTGGCCCTGGATCTTGTAATAGAAATCGTTGAGGATGCGGCCCTCGATTGAAGCCCTGACAAGCCTCAAGTCAAACGAGTTGCTGTTATTACCATCCTGGAAAGTAGCCTGATAAGATGCCATGGCAAAGCCACTGAACTTGGGCTTTGTAAATATCGCATTGTTGCCGTCACCCTGGGCAAACATCGGGAAAAGCAACATCGTGCCCAACAGGGTCAATAGTAGTCGTTTCATCATAATTCTGATCTTTTGGAGGTTAACTATTAAATATTTTTTTGCAAATATACACATTTTTAATTAAAACGCCCCCAAATCACAAATAAATAAAAGTAATCCTTCTAAAAATTAGTCATGCTCTTAGCGCATTGTGCCATTCATGCAGTATAAGATCCCCACCGCCGCCGATTCAAACGACAAGACCGCATCGGCGTTCAGAGCATCTATGAGGGTGGTGAGACCAACCTTTCAGAGACAATATTATTCATGACCACCCTCGTTGCAACAACTGTAGCGGGGGCTATCATTCATGGAAAAAACAGAGGAATTGTTGTAATGGTCGTAGAGATTGCCTAATTTTGCAGGAAAATAGCCCATAAAACAATGAAGAAGATGACAAACCGACATTTCTTTTGCACGATGGCAGCCCTGCTGCTTGTGTTGATGACCACCAGCACGGTCAATGCCCAATATGGCAGCCGTGCAGTGCGCGACCGCTATAGCCGCACCAGCAGCTACGGCGACGTCGTGGAAATCAGGCTGTCCAATCCAGGCACCCTTGAGGAAAAGATGCCCCAAGAGATGAGAGACCGCGTTCGCCTGCTGCATATCGAGGGTCCCATGGATTACAAGGACTTCAAGTTCATCAAGCGATTGTGTGAACGCTCGAGATGTGTCGATAACCGCGACAAGAAGGTAGATAACTATATTGATCTGGAACTGGAGCGCGCACGCATCATGAATTCAGACAATGGTGGCCTGCTGGGCGGACATGGCGAACGTGATGTGCTGGGCGACTGCCTGTCCTATGCCACCCATCTGCGTTCAATCCTGCTGCCTGAGCGGCTGAAACGCATCGATAGCGGTGCCCTGCGCGGTTGCTCGCACCTCGAAGAGGTGATTATGCCCAATGGCGTGCGTTCATTGGAATCCGATGCCTTCAGCGGCTGTTCACGGCTGGAATATATCGTGCTGCCCGAGGGCTTGCAAAGCATCGGTTCAGAGTGTTTCTATGACTGTTCAGACCTGAAAAGTATCTCTATCCCGCGAAGCGTGACCGAAATCGGCGACAAGGCGTTTAAGGACAGCGGACTGAAAAACGTCACCTTGCCACGAGGCCTGATGACTCTGGGAGCCAAGGCCTTTGAGGGCACTCCTATCGTCGTGCTCGACATTCCGGCATCTACTCAAATCGCCAATGATGACCTGGGTACGATGAAAAAGCTGGAGGAAATTACAGTGGAGAATGGCAGCCGTTATTATACCCACGAGGAAGGCGTGCTCTATGACAACACAGGGCGTGTCCTGCTGTTGTGCCCCATGGCCCGAAAAGGCACATTCACGATACCCGACGATGTGGAAGAAATCGGCCGCCGCGCTTTTGCAGGCAGTGCCCTCACCGGCATCAACCTGCCCGCTTCATTATCACGCATGGGTGAATACGCCTTCACAGGCTCTCATGTGACCGATGTGGTTCTGCCCGCAGGATTAAGTGCAGTCCCTACCGGTGCCTTCTCGGATTGTACCCAATTGTTGAGCATCGAGTTTCCTGAGGGCTTGAACATGATTGGCGAGTCGGCCTTTGAGAACTGCTCAAACTTGCGCAGTGTTGACGTGCCTCAAGGGGTTAGCGTTCTGCTGCCGCGGGTTTTCAAGCAGTGCAAGAGTCTTGCCGAAGCCAGTTTTCCCACGAGGTTGACGGGTATCGGCAAGGAGGCCTTTGAGGGATGCGCACTCAGGTCAATTGACCTGCCGCAGACCTTGACCACGCTGGGCGAACGTGCCTTCAAGAGTTGCAAAGGGCTAACGAGCGTTGTCGTGCCCGATGCATGCACCATGATGGGAAAAGAGGCGTTCCGCAACTGTGAATCCCTGACAGCCATCGACCTGGGCAGCGGCATGACCAGCATCGGCGATAATGCCCTTCGTGAGACTGCAATTTCCAAACTCGTTCTGCCAGAGAGCACTAAGGAACTGGGCAAGAAAGTGGCCGAGAAATGTAAAAGCCTCACACGCATCGAGTGCCATGCCACACTGCCGCCAAAACTCGATGGCGTCAGCAACAACAAGGTGGAAGTCTTTGTTCCAGCAACATCGGTCAGCGCCTACCGCAGCGCCAAAAACTGGAAGAATTTTAAAAACATCCAACCCCTAGAGTAAGATAAGAGTTGAAAGAGCGGTCGTCATTTGCAACGGTGTTGTTGAGGTGGTTCTCGCAATATGGGCGGGAACTGCCGTGGCGTGGTATCGGCGACCCATACGGCATTTGGGTGAGTGAGGTAATCCTGCAACAGACACGCATCGACCAAGGCACCGACTACTGGCACCGCTTTATGGAACGCTTCCCCACGGTTGAAGCGCTGGCCGCCGCCAGTGAGGACGAGGTATTGCGGTTGTGGCAAGGATTAGGCTATTATAGTCGTGCCCGCAACATGCACACCGCAGCGCAACAGATTGTCGAGCAAGGCGGTTTTCCGCGAACCATCGAGGGGATTCATGCCCTGAAAGGCGTCGGTGACTATATTGCCGCAGCTGTGGGATCGATGGCATTTGGTCTTCCTGCGGCTGCTGTTGACGGTAACGTTTATCGTGTATTGGCACGCCACTACGGCATCGATGTGCCCATCAACACCACACGAGGCAAACACACCTTCGAAGCGCTTGCCAACGAGCTGCTGCCCCAGGAGGATGCAGGCACCTTCAATCAGGCAATGATGGACTTTGGCGCCACTTGGTGCATGCCCCGTTCGCCACGTTGCCAGGACTGCCCATTTGCCGAGACCTGTGACGCTTTGCGTACAGGGAGCGTCGGTCAACTGCCCGTCAAGGAAAAGAAACTCAAGGTCAAAGAGCGCCACCTGACCTACATCTACATCCGTCACGAGGGGATGACGGCAATGCGCCGTCGTCCCGCCGGAGACATCTGGCAAGGCCTGTGGGAACCTCTGCTCATTGAGGATGCTCCCCTGCCCGACCTGGGTTGTCCACTATCGTTGCTGGCCAGTAACGTGAAGCACGTGCTCACCCACCGCGTCCTGCTGGCCAACTTCTACCTTGCCGAACCCCAGTCACGCCCCACCCTACCACCTGAATACATCTGGATAAAAGAACAGGAGCTGGACAACTATGCCCAGCCCCGTTTAATTGAAAAACTCCTGCAACAACTGCCTTAATGCCACATCATCTCACACGGGAACGACGAGCATCGGGGTGTCGGTCTGGAAGAGGACTCGATGGGCGATGCTGGGGTTGAACAGGCGCGAGAAGATGCTGGATTTCTTGTTAGGAACAGCGATGAGCTGGATGTTTTCGTCCTTGGCAAACTGGGCGAAACTGTCCATAAAAGTTTTGGCGGCAATGCGCTTGGACTTGAATGTGCACTCAGGATAGTGCTCGCGGCAGTACTGCACCAGTTGCTGTATCGACTGGTCCACCAAATGGCGGTCTTTCTTGTCAACCACGGGAATAATGGTCACTTCAACACCGCGCATGTTGAACAGGCGGGCAAAGCGGTCAAACGAAATCAAATCCTGCTGGATGAGATTGGAGAAAAACGCCACGTGGGTGATGTCGGTCAAGCCCACATCGGGCATTCCTATAGGCACTGTGAATATGGGGAACTTGCAGGCATCCATTACCTCGCCTGCCACACTGCCGATGAGGTTCTGACGACGACGGTTGGTGCCACTCGTACCCATCACGATAAGCGACACGTCATATTTTTGGGCATAGTGCAGAATCTGCTCCTCGGGGATTCCCTCAGTTACCTTGGTCTCGATGGTCACCTTGGGCAACTCGCCAGCGGCAATCATGTCGGTGAGCATCTTCTTGAATTCATCCATCTGCTGGCGCGCGTTCTTCTTGATGGTCTTGAAATTGTCTTCCGGACTCTCATAGCGGTCACTGCCAAAGGGCAATGACATCGTGTGGCGCTCGTTGATATAACTGTGCAACAACAGCACCTTGCCACGGCTGCGACGCGCATATTCCATGCCCAACTTGACAGACTTGAGAGAGTATTTGCCAAAGTCTACAGGCAGCAGCACACAGCGCTTGTCACTGGTGGTTGTTTCGGGTGACTCGATGATCTGCAGCGCCTGAGGCAGATCTCGCTCACGTATGCGTACCCTCACTCCCGATCCCAGCACTTTCTCATCAAGGTTGACGTTGTGCAATTTCACCTCGATGCCTTCTTCCTCAAGGGTGTTTTTCAACTCCACCGCACGGTCAAACGTGTGGATGGCTACAGTGATCAAGCGGTTAGGGTCGTTGTTGTTTTTGTTGTCCATAACTAATCGGGAATTAGGAGTTAGGAGTTTATTGGGAGACTTGAATTATACGTTATCTAATATCTCCAGAGCCATATTCAGAATCTGAGGGTCGTCCAGCACGACAAGTCCGCCATCGGGGCCTGGCTCCAAGTGGAAGCCCATGTTGGTCCCGGTCTCATAATTTGACCCGCCAAAATAGTTTCGCACCGACTGAACCGGCAGGTTGAGTTTGTCGGCGATAGTGTGGATGGAACCTTCAGGCAGACGATTCTTAATCCGCCTCAGTTCATTGAAAGTGATGGTTTTTGACATATCAAAGCGCTTATTTAATCTGTTGAATTTCCTTACAATACTAATTTTCCCCAAAGATATAACAATCCCATCAAATCACAAAATTATTATCCAACAAAAAAGCACTTTTTGTCAGAAAGTTTGAATCAGGGAAGCGGCAAGGAGGGAGAGAATGGTGACAACAAATGAGGAGAACATAATGGTGGCATCAGTGCGGGTATAATATCCGTCGGGGAGATGCCAGCGGCGTTGAATCCAGCACATGAGGCGCCACACGAGCCATCCTGCAAGCATGCCCACAACGATGCCGCCGAGAATGTCGCCCGGGTAATGGACACCCAAATACATGCGGCTATAACACTGCAGCAAGGACCACGTGAACAGCGAGAGGGTGACCAGCCTGTGCCGCATGACGAAGGAGAGCAGTGTGGCGACAGCAAAGGAGTTGGCGGCATGGCTTGACACGAAACCATACAGACCTCCGCGGTAGCCGTTGACAACATGTACCATCGATTCGAGCGAGGGGTCATGGGTGGGGCGGAGGCGCTCCACCAGGTGCTTGATAAGGCCCGATGATACCTGGTCGGCCAACAGAACAGCAAGAGCCAGCATGGCCAACACAAGGGCAACGTGGCGACGGTTCTGGTGCAACAGCAACCACATGAGAGCCAGCACGAGCAAGAGAGACGACCATTTAGCCGTTACCATCCACCAAAAGGCATCCTGGAACAGGTCATGCAGACCATTTACCGCCAGCAGCGCATCGGCATCTATATCATTCAGATACTCTATCATTTGTTTCAGCTTTTCCTTTGTTGGCCGTGACAGGAGTCACGGCATAGATAAACACTGAGGGCGAAAGCTCTAAACTCTAAACCCTAAACCCTAAACTCTAAACTTTAAACCCTAAACTTTAAACTCTAAACTCTAAACTCCATTGCGCAGTAGCGCAATGGATCATATCACTTCCACATCCTTAGCGTTGATCCAAGCCTTGTGGCCACCAGCAGTGGAGACTTGCAACCACTTGCCGTGGGTCTTGTCAGCGATGGAATCAACAATCTCAACACGGGTGCCCTGCTGGAGTTGGAAGGCTTCTTCCTCCTTGTCGCGGGGCTCGCGGGGTGCTGTGCTCAATGTCACACTCTCGGGCATCACTATGGCACCATTACCTCCTGTGGCTTTGTGATAGACATGGAAAGCCGCCAGATTGGCCAAAATGCTTGCCACTATCAACAAGGCTCCGCCAAAGAAACCGATCTTGCGAATCAGCACGTTGTCCATGAACAGATAGGCAGCCACGGCAACAAGGAAGAGCAGGAAAGTAATAATCGCTATTATCGCCCACGTGTTGCTGGACAGGCGGCTTACCGTCTGATCCACCCAGTTGCTGAACCACGAGTCGCCCGCATCATCGGGCAACTGCATCTTGCCGCGCACAAACTCCAGGTTGAACCTTGCGTCACCATTCGACGGGTCAAGCAACAGGGCGCGCTCATAGTAGAGCACGGCATGCACGTTGTCCTTCAGGCGGTAATAGGTGTCACCGATATTGCAATAAAGTGATGAAGAGACACCCGTTTTCTCGGCCTCCTGCAGATAGAGTTTCAATGCCTCGTTATAGAGTTCCTGCTTATAGGCTTGGTGAGCGCGTTCAAGATTGGCGTTACTGGCAAATACCGGCAAAGCCAATACAGTTAAAAGTATAGTGAAAAATAGCTGTTTCATGACTCCACAGAGGTTTTCTTGCGTTTTACACTTTCCAGTCGATCGATGATGCCCGCTGCATCGTCGAGGACGGCATTCATGTCGCCGGATGCCAATTCCGGGGCATACTGGGCAAATTCACATTTGTCAATGAGTGCCATCGACTCCTGACGTAGCTGCTCGTCGATGCCATACTTCTCCAACTCGGCATTGATGTTATCCTTGCTCAGCTCACTCACGGGAATCGACAGTTTGTCGCTCATATAACCCCACAGAGCATTGAGCATCTCGGCATAGAAACCGCTACGGTCGCCACGCGAGGCAAAGCCACGGGCAGCCTTGAGGCGACGCTGAGCCACCTTGCTGGCACGCTTGGAGCGCATGCGGCGCACGTCGGCACGCTCCTTGAGTTGCTTGCGGTAATACAGCAACAGGGCCACCAGCGCCATCAACGGGAGCAGGAACCACAACCAGTAGGCCCAACTGTCCACAATATAGCCGTGAGACTTCTTCAGCCCCAAGTCACCGTTCTTGATGGGGCGGATGTCCATATTCTTCATGCGGTAGTGATTGCTCGGCTGGCCTTCTCCCTTGGCCACGGTGAGGTGACGGGCAGGAACAGGTACGGTCACATACTTGCCCGCATCGGGGTCGAAGTATGAAAACTCGCTTGCCGGGATTTCAAACTCGCCGGCATACTGCGGAATAAATGTATAGTCCATCACGACTCTGCCGCTCATGTCGCCAGCGCCATCATTGACTTGGGCATCGGTTTTGGGGTCATAGACATCAAATTGGGCGGGGAACTGAATTTCGGGCGCCTTGATGTACTTGATGTTGCCCGTGCCACTGATGATGTATCGGTAGGTAGCAGCGCTATAGGTCTTGTGACCCGTGGCAGGCTTGAGGTCGGTCGTGACATTGAAGCGGCCCACGGCACCAGTGAACGATGCGGGCTTGGGCTCAGGTAATGGCAGGATATTGACCGTCGCCTTGTTACTGGTCACCTTCAAATTCTTCTCCACTGGTTTGGAGATGGTGCCAAAGATGCTGCGGAAGGTGTCGAACTGAACCACACTGACGTCATAGTTGCCCGACGAAATGGTCAACTTGCCGCTCTGCTGCGGATACAGGATGCACTGCTTGAGAATCGCCGTCATGTAGCGCTCGCCATTCAGGGTTTCCACCTTGTTCAGGCTGGGCTGCACAGGAATCTCCTCGATGAGGAAGCCATCGAATGAGGGCTGTATGGTGGGCATGAACTGCGAAATCTGGTACTTGGTGTATAACTTGATAGTGCATACAACAGCCTGCTGCTCATAGACTCGCGGTTTGGACATCTCGATGCGCACAAACAGGTCTTTGCCGCTCACCGACTTGTCTGCACTCTGTGTCATCGGGTCGCTGTAGGGCGTGGGTGCACCAGGCGTGGTCTGTTGCTGAGACTGCTGACTCGCATGGCTGCCCGATGGGAGTACTTCGATGGTGAAAGCCTTGGTTGACATACGCTTGCCGCCAACCGTAACCGAGGCGGCGCCGATATGGCACTTACCTGTGGCTGTGGCCTTATAGATCATCGTATATTCCTCGCTCGAACTGCTGCTCGATTTTCCGTTGACCCATGACGAACTGTAGCTGTGCGATACGCTAGGGCCGTAGATGAGCTTGGCGCCGCTCACTTCAGGTGGAGTGAAAGCGCTGCCCTCACCATTGTTGAGGACAAACGTGACGTTGAACTTATTGTCCTCGACCACCTGCCTGGGTGCCTCGACTGTGAAAGAGGCCGCATGAGTGACCAAAATTGAGGTCAAGAGCAGTATTGTTATCGTGAAAATTCGCTTCATTGACTTTTTCGGTTTTCAATTCTCAGCATAAAACCTATTGCCTTCTACCATTTCCGGTTGGTACGCTGGCGCTCATGCCGCTGCTGCTGAGCCTGCTGGGCATTGATGCGCTGCTGGGTGGCCCGCTCACGGTCCTGCATGGCCTTGAGCACCTGCTCGGCATTCTGCTGGCTCATGCCGCCCTGCTGTTGTTTGGGCTGTTGCTGGTCCTGATTCTGGTTCTGGTTTTGGTTTTGATTCTGTTTGTCTTGATTATCTTTGTTCTGATCCTTGTTTTGATCTTGATTGTCCTTATTCTGGTCTTTGTTCTGATCCTTGTTGTCTTTGTTCTGGTCCTTGTTTTGGTCCTTATTTTGATCCTTATTATTCTGATCCTTGTTCTGATCTTGTTGTTGCTTCTTGAGCTGGGCCAGACGCAAGTTATGACGGGCCTGGTCGTCATCGGGATTGCAACGCAAGGCTTGCTTGTAGAATTCCACCGCCTGGCCATACTGCTGGCGGCCATAGGCAATGTTACCCAAGTCATAGCTGGCCTTGCCGCGCAGTTGCTTGTCCTGGGCACTCTTGGCCAAGTTAGTGAGTAACCCTTCGGCCTGCTTCATCGGGTTCTTATCATCATTCTCCTGAGATGTGACGCTACCCTGACGCATAAGTGCCGTAGCGAGGTTGAATTGAGCCTTTTCGCTGGCAGGATTGGCTTGGAGGGCCTTTCGGTACTCGACTTCAGCCTCGGCATAGCGTTTCTTCTCATACAGCTTGTTACCGTTGCGCAGGCACACACGCTCTTGCTTGTTCATCTTGGGTCCCTTGTCTGCAGCCATGGCAGGCGTTGCGGTACCCAAGGCCATCACAGCGGTCATGATGACCATCATAAGCAGATTACTGCTGGTCTTTCTTATCTTGATGCTTGGCAGTTTCATTGCTAAAGGTGTTTTCTTTCTTTTCCTTAGTGAAGAAATTGTATTTCTTGAGCCACGGGTTCTTGCGTTCGAGCAGGAACAACAGGCCCAGCAAAAGCAGTAGCGCAATAGTGGCGAACACGGGGAACTGCTCGTCGTGCTGGGTATAGGTTATCGCAGCCAAATCGCTCTTCGCGAGCTTGTCGAGTGTCTCTTGCAGGGTTGAGACGGCATCAGATGCCGTGCCCGAGATATAGACTCCCTTTCCGGCCTGGGCAATCTCTTGGGCCATCTTCTCGTTGAGGTAAGTCGTCACTGGGTTGCCGCTGTCGTCGGTGAGATAGCCTCCATCCATCGGAATGGGGGCACCTTTAGTCGAACCCACACCGATGACATCGACCTGAACGCCCTGTTTGGCGGCCTCCTTAGCGGCGCCCACGGCATCATCTTCGAAATTCTCACCATCGGTAATGATGATAATGGCCTTTTGGGCCTTTTTACTCTGTGAGAAACCGTTAAGCGCCAGATTGATGGCGGCTCCGATGGCAGTACCCTGAGTGGGTGCCATGCTAGTGTTGATGCCGTTAAGGAACAACTTGGCCGAAGCGGCATCTCCGGTCATAGGCATTTGCATATAGGCATTGCCAGCAAACACAATGAGTCCCACCTTGTTGTTGTCGAGGCGGTCGATGAGTTTCTGCAGTATCATTTTGGAGCGCTGCAAGCGGCTCACATCTTGAGGATTATCGGTACTCGACGCGTTCATCGAGTTGGAAACGTCAACAGCGACCATCACCTCGATGCCATGCACCTGGGTAGTCGTCTTACTGGAACCGGCACGAGGACGGGCCAGCACCACAATGACCATGGTGAGCAACAGCAATTCCAGCACAAGGCGAATCCATGGCTTGTAACGCGACACCTCGGGCATCAAGGGCTCGATGGAGGCGCGCTTGCCGTAACGCTGCAGCCGCTTTTGACGGTCACGGCGGTTCCACAGGAACAGCAGTGCCAGTGCAGGCAGCAGGAGCAGCAGGTAGAAATATTGCGGATGAGCAAAATTGATCATATTCAGTTTCTAGTTTCTAGTCCCTTGTTTCTAGTTTTCAGTTATCAGGCAATGGATAAAACTCAAGGGATGTGTCTCAATAACGTGTAATCCAGCAGAAGACTTAACAGCAGCAATCCCAAGAGGAGCAGTGCCCATGGCTCGTAATGGTCCTCGGTGTGGGTAAAACGCTGCACGTCCATGTGGGTCTTCTCCATCTGGTCAATCTCCTTGAAGATATTGCTCAGCACATTGCCCGAAGTGGCACGGAAGTACTTGCCGCCCGTGTTGGCTGCAATGTTCTTGAGGGTAGCTTCATCGATAACGACAGGCATACGCTGGTACTGGATATTACCAGCATAGTCGATGGCGACAGGGTATTCGGCGGTTCCGTTACTGCCCACGCCGATGGTGTAAATCTTGATACCGTACTTGCGGGCGATGTCGGCAGCCGTGTTGGGAGCCACCACACCCGTGTTATTAGATCCGTCGGTGAGCAGGATGATGCTCTTGCTCTTGGCCTTGCCGTCACGTATGCGGTTGATGGCGGTAGCAATGCCGTCGCCAATGGCTGTACCATCCTCAAGTGTGCCGATTTCGGTCTGTCCAATGGCATTAACCAGCGTGGCGTTATCCATGGTCATGGGCACCTGAGTAAAACTCTCGCCGGCAAAAAGCACCAGACCGATGTTGTCGTGGTCGCGTCCACTGACAAACTGGGTGGCCACACGTTTGGCGCTCTCGAAGCGGTTAGGTGAAAAGTCCTTGGCGAGCATACTGGTCGAAACGTCAAGGGCAATGACAATGTCGGTGCCTTCCACATCGCTGGTGGACCAGCTATCCTTGGTTTGCGGACGGCACAGGATGACGATAAGACATGCCAATGCGGCCAGCTTGAGGGCAAACGACAAGTGCTTGAGCCACACTTTCCAGCTCGTGCCCATGCCATCAAAAGCGCGGGTTGAAGACACGTTCATCTCGGGCTCGTTCTTGTCCTGGCTATAGATGTACCATGCGATGAGGGGTATCATCAGCACGGGCAGCAGCCACAACCATCCTGGGTGAGCAAGATTCATCATTTCTTGGCCTCCTCTTTCTTTACGGGTTGTTCAACAGGTCGCGTGGCCTCGACGAAATTCACCGCACGCTGGTAGGCGACCTCGTTGTCATCGGCAAGGGGTCGTGCGTTGGCAAACTTCACGATGTCAGCCACCTCGAGAATCATTTCCAATTGCTCATTCACCGCCTTGGTCTCCTTGTTTTCCTTCAAGGTGTCGATAATCTGCGACGAAGTCATCTCAACGGCATTGATGTGGAAACGGCGGTCAATATAGACACGCAGGATGTCGGTCAAGCCAGTGAAATATTCCTTCTCCTGGCCCTTCTGCCACAACTGGGCGGCCTTAAGGTTCTGAAGGTTGATCATCGCCTCCTCGTAGGGCGGCAGACGCTTTCTGGTTGGCTTCAACGGATTGATTCCTTTCTTGTAATACTTGCGGTAAGCCCAGATGCCGCCACCAATGAGCAGCAGAGCCAGCAGCCATGCCCACCAGTAGTTGGGCAGCCAGTCCAGCAGGTTGAAGGGCACTTCCTCTACGGGTTTGATGTCATGGACATCCTTCATCTGGCTCACGTCAACAGGCAGCACCTTGAGGGTGAGCTGGTTGCAATAGGCGGTATCGCCATTCACCACATAGGGGATGGGCTTGATGATCCACATGCCCGAGTCAAAGCTCTGGATGATGAGGTCACGGTTGATCTGAATGCGGTTGTTGCCCAGGTCAATCGTGTCGGCCTGAGGACGTTCGGCAATCTCCACCATCGCACTTAAGGTGTCGGCCTGTTCGCCAGGGAAGAAGCCACGCGCACCCTTATCCTGAGTGATTTCCAAGTGCAGCGCCGTGGTCTTACCCATGAGCAGAGTGGCACTATCGAGCTTTGCCTTGAAGGTGACGTTGCCGCCCCATGCCCCGAAAGCTACAGCCATCAGCGCCACGGCGGTCATCACGATATGTCTCACGTGTTGTGACATGTTATTCTTATCAGTTTCTAGTTCCCTAGTTTCTGGTTTCTAGTGTCTAATTCCAGTTATTATCTGACTCCTCTATTCTTGAACAGTCCCATCAGGGCGGTGACGTAGTCCTCGTCGGTTGCCACAGTCGCAAGATCCACGTTGCAGCGCTGCAGCGTACTGTTGACGGCTTGCTGCTGGTTGTACCACCAGCGGCTGTAAGCATCCCGCACGCGCTTGCTGCCGGTATTCACCCATCGCATGGTGCCGCGCTCGGCGTCACGCACACGCATCAGGCCCACGTCGGGCAACTGAGCCTCGCGCTTGTCATATACCTGTACGGCGATCACGTCATGCTTGTGGTTGGCAATGGAAAGCGACTTGCTGTAGTCATGTTCATCGATAAAGTCACTCACCAGGAAGGTGGTGCAACGTTTCTTCAGAGCGCTGGTCATGTATTCCAGTACCATATTAATGTCGGTTCCGGTGTTCTCGGGCTGGAAATCGAGCAGTTCGCGGATGACAAGCAAGATGTGTTTGCGGCCCTTCTTGGGCGGGATAAACTTCTCAACCTTGTCGCTAAAGAAGATGACACCCACCTTATCGTTGTTCTCGATTGCCGAGAATGCGATGGTGGCACCGATTTCGGCCATGATCTCGCGTTTGGCAGCACCCACAGCACCAAAGTCCTTGCTGCCGCTCACGTCGACCAGCAGCATCACCGTGAGTTCACGTTCCTCCTCATAGACCTTCACATAGGGGCGGTTATAGCGGGCCGTGACATTCCAGTCGATGTCGCGCACGTCGTCACCATACTGGTACTCGCGCACCTCGCTGAAGGTCATACCCCTGCCCTTGAAGGCCGAGTGGTACTCGCCGGCAAATATGTTCTGCGACAGGCCCTTGGTCTTGATTTCAATCTTGCGGACCTTGCGCAGCAGTTCATTGGTATCCATTTCTTAAGTTGTAAGTT
>CAMYUW010000007.1 GCA_947302275.1 uncultured Prevotellaceae bacterium | reverse complement strand
ACACTTAACTATTCTAATTCAACTGTCTATGGATACTGGGACGACGACATCCGCAGAGTGGGAATCTTTACCGGAGGTTACAACGACACCATCACCTATAAAGCCACCAATGTTGGCAAGGGGACTTATTACATCAAGATCCAACGTTACACGGGCAGTGGTGGTTACCGCCTGAAATACACGTTCACCGCCTGCCCGCTGGCCAATGACCCCGAGCCCAACAATGACTATGAGCACGCGAGCCAACTGCAGAGCGGCCAGACTGCGCAAGGCCGATTGGGCTATTGCAACTCGGAAAACTTCACCGACGATGTGGACTGGTATAAGATTGTAGTACCCCAGGAGGGCCACATCGAATTGATTGTCACCGGCACCGAGGACCTGACACTTAACTATTCTAATTCAACTGTCTATGGATACTGGGACGACGACATCCGCAAAGTGGGAATCTTTGCCGGAGGTTACAACGACACCATCACATATAACGCCACCAATGTTGGCAAGGGAACTTATTACATTAGAATCTATCGCTACTCGGGTAGCGGCGGTTACCGCCTGAAATACACCTTAACTCCCTGCCCACTGGCCAATGATGATGAAGCCGAAGGCTATGCCGATGCACAAACAGTCCTTAACGGCCAAACCGTGACCGGCCGTCTAGGTTATCGCACCTCAGCAAATGTGACAGACGATGAGGACTGGTACAAGATTGATGTGCCAGGCGATGGCATCGTACGTCTTAGCGTCACTGGTACCGAGGATCTGAAATTAAACTATTCTAATTCAACTGTCTATGGATTCTGGGATGACGACATCCGCAGAGTGGGAATCTTTGCCGGAGGTTACAGCGACACCATCACCTTTGAACGCAAAGACAGGGGTAAGGGTACCTATTATATCAAGATTTACCGCTACACGGGCAGTGGCGGCTACAAACTGCACTATGACTTCATTGCCAACAATTATACTAATGATCCTGAGCCCAATGAAGACGATGAACATGCCGCTCCGCTCACTTACGGCACGACGGTAAGAGGCCACCTGGGCTATACTACCTCGGCAAACGTTCTCGATGACAAAGACATCTATACCGTCGAGTTAGGTGAATTCGCAATGTTCCGCTTCAGCACCGATACCGCTTCAACTTTATCGGTGCATCATGTCACTCTGCGCAACAACTCCGGGAAATCCTACTCGATCTATCCTGGAAAGAACGGAGGAACGTTGATGAGAGACGACTTGGAGCCAGGCACCTATTATCTGGAAGTAGTCCGTTACAGCGGCTGCGGTGGTTATACCGTTGACTGCGGTAACAATGAGCCTGTGGGCGGCACTGACATCAAGGTGTCGTGGATTGGCCGTGACAAGGTGCGCATTGGCATCCCCTGTGAGTACACCGTCAAGTTAGAGAACACGAGCGACAACACCTCGGAATTCTTCTTCCTGCCCATCTATTGCACTCCTGACATTGAATTCCTGGGCGCTAAACTACCAGGCAAGGACGGCTATGTTGAGGAACTGCCGATGGACTCTATCGGCATTGTGGGCGATAGCATCATGTGGTTTGTCGTTCCCCCGATGGCGCCTCACGAGACTTACTCCTTCAACATCATTGCCCAGGGCGTTGTCAACCCGACCAACATGAATAAAGCGCCCGGTAGAATCGTCTTTACTTCGACTTCGGCAATTGTCATCGCAGGTCTTATTGTCTATAATGTGGCAGTAGATTATGCGGGTGACGAAGTGATCAGTTTCTGTACCGAGGTCATCAATGAGCAAATCGACCTGACAGAAGAAGAGCTAGACCTCTACAGGCACAAGAACCCAGATGTTTATAGGCAAATGGTAGAAGAGAAAGAGCGGACCGGTGTTGGCGTCAAAGTAGGCAAGCGTGTAACAAAGACACTTGTCACCAATGCGTTGAGCGTAATACCCGGAGGACAGGGCATCAACTTTGCTGGCGAATTGATTGAGACCTGTGCCGCATTTGGTAAGGCGTTGTGGCGCCGCCTGGACTACTTGGTTCAGAAAGACCTGGGTTATTTCTCGCAATGGGAGAAGGAATGGAAGGCCAAGTGGCATGGTATAAAACAAGGAGTGAATGGCCGCGTTACCTCTTGGGATCCTAACGAGATGGTTGGCCCGGTGGGTTACGGTGATGAGAACTATGTACCGCAGACTTCATCGGTGACCTACCGCATCCTGTTCGAGAACAAGAAAGAAGCAACCGCTCCCGCTTACCGCATCCGCATCAGCGACGTGCTTGACGAGAATGTGTTTGACGTTTCAAGCGTTCATTTTGAAGGCACGAGCCACGATGCTGACGGCTACAACTGGATCATGAGGCAGAATGGCAACACCTTGTCATGGGACATTGAGGGCATCGAATTGCCGCCCAACGTGAATGCACCTGAGGGCGAAGGCTATGTGGCCTTCTCGGTTAATCTGCTGCCCGGTCTGGAACATCTGGCTGAATTCAAAAACAAGGCGACCATCATCTTTGACTACAATGCACCCATCGAGACCAACGAGTATGTCAATACGCTCGACTTGGAGTGTCCTGTTGCGACGATGGTATCGGCAAGGCTCAACGGTGATTCCATCACGATCAGTTGCCGTGGCAGAGACGATGGTTCAGGTGTGTCCAGCTACCGGTACTATGCAGCCATCGGCGACGGTGAATTTAGATTCATCGATGAAGTCGCCAGCAACGAGACGACCTTCACGGTTCCAGAGGATGTCAACCCCATGGACTATAAGTTCTATGCGTTGGCTGTTGACAACGTGGGCAACGTCCAGGAGTTTGCCCCTGATGCCATCGGCGTGACCGCTGGCGTCAAGGGCGACGTGAACGGTGACGGCGAGGTCTCGGTAGCTGATATCAATGCCATCCTCGACATGATCCTGAAGGCAACGGGTGACCTCATGGATGACGTGAACGAAGACGGCGAGATCACTGTGGCCGACATCAACGCGGTCCTCAACATCATCCTGAGCCACTAATCGCAGACTAAGGGAAGTTTTCCTGATAGCGATATAGACAAGAGAGAGGATGCACCATCAAGCCGGTGCGTCCTCTTTCCTTCTCAGGAGGGTGTTGAACAACCGCCTTTGTTTTCTCATCTGTTTGGGTGTCTGGGTGTGGTTTGTTTGTTTTTGAGGCAGAAGTAACAAATTATTACACGAGATATGTTATTTGTTCAGGATGAAAGATGTTTGGTTTCACCACAAAACCACAAATCGACATTATGTTAGGACACATAGAATATTTGTTTTTGAGAAGAAATTCTTACTTTTGCAACAGAAATGGGAACTATGATTATGAAAGAATATGTATTTCTGCTATTAGGAGTGTTAGCTGTAATCAGTTGCAGCGAGAACAAGAAGGTGGAACATAAGGCTCCCATCAGAGTGGAAACACTGGTGGTGTCGCCTGGTATGATAGACAATGCGCAGACTTATGTGGGTATTGTTGAGGAACGTGAGGCGACTGCGGTGAGTTTCACCAGCATGGGCGTAGTGAAGCGGGTTCTGGTCAAGGAGGGTCAGATGGTGCGTCGTGGTCAGTTGTTGGCTGAAATCGATCCATCCACTTCAAGCAATAGCGTGGAGATAGCGCACGCGTCGGTCAACCAGGCCAATGACATGGTGAAGCAGGCCGAAGCCACCTACAACCAAGCCAAGGATGCTTATGACCGCATGAAACTGTTGCATGACAATGGCTCGCTGCCTGAGGTGAAATGGATTGAGGCAGAGACACGTCTAGCCCAGGCCACATCGGCCCTCAATACAGCCCGTTCAGGAGTGGCTTCGGCCACCGCAACAGAGAAGATAGCCCGAAAAGGGCTTGCTGACACTCGTCTCTATGCCCCTGTCAGTGGTGTCATCGGCAAGAAACAATTGATGGCAGGTGAGACAGCGTTGCCTTCACAGGCTGTGGTAAATATACTCGACATCTCAACCGTGAAGGTGAAGGTGGCTGTACCCGAATCAGAGATTGGCAGCATCAATGCCAACACGTCAACCAGCATCAAGGTGGATGCCATCGGGCGCAGTTATAGGGGAGGCAGGATAGAAAAAGGCGTGCAGGCAGATGCCCTTACACACACCTATGATATCCGGATCAATGTCGGGAATCGCGACTTTAAACTATTGCCGGGTATGGTGGCAAACGTCAGTTTCATTCATAACGGAACTCAGGGTATCGGACGACAGTCGATTCCCGTGACATCGGTGCAGAAGAAATCTGACGGCACGCTGTTCGTATGGACAGTGGACAATAATAATGCCGCGCACCGCACCCGTGTGAAGATAGGTGAGACACATGGCAACTATGTGACTGTCGTTGATGGACTGAGCACAGACCAGCGCATCGTGACTGAAGGATATCAGAAACTGAGTGAAGGAACAAAAGTAGTGTACTAGTATGGGACGCAAGATGAAATGGCTCAAGTGGCCATTGGAACATTACCCGATAACGCTACTCATCATCGGCATCTTCTTTGTGCTGGGCATTTTCGGCATGTATGACATGCCCAAGGATGAGTTTCCCCATGCGACCATCCGTCAGGGTGTAGTGGTGGCCGTCTATCCCGGAGCGACAACCGAGGAGGTGGAACTGCAGGTGGCCCGACCGCTGGAGCGGTATCTCTTTACCTATGGAGAAGTCAATCGTGTAAAGACCACCACGACTTCACAGAATGGCATGTGTATCGTGATGGTGAGACTCAACGATGACGTGAACAACAAGGATGAGGTGTGGAGCAAAATCAGGCATGGCCTGAATGACTTCAAGTCACAGTTGCCTTCTGGTGTATTGGCCATTGTAGTGAACGATGACTTTGGCAACACCTCGGCACTGCTCATCGCTATCGAGAGTGACCAGCGCAGTTATCGTGAGTTGAAAGAATACAGTGACGAGTTGAGCGACCGTCTTCGCAGGATACCTTCTGTGGCCAACGTAAAATTGTTTGGTGAGCAGAAGGAACAGATATCACTCTATGTGGACCGTCAGCGGCTGCAGGCTTATGGGATTGGACAGCAGATGCTCTTTTCAAGACTGCAGGCACAAGGTATCACCACGATGAGCGGCGGCATCAATGACGACGATCAGCAGATACCTATCCACGTGGAGGCCCAGGATAACAGCGAGGAAGAAATTGCCAATCAGATTATCATTTCCGACCCTATAACAGGCAAGGTGGCCCGTGTGAGGGATATTGCCCGTGTGGTCCGGGAATATGAACCGATGTCGAGTCGCATTGAGCAGGACGGTCACCCCTGTGTGCTGCTGTCGATGGAGATGAATCCTGGAAATAATGTGGTGCAGTATGGACGTGAAGTGGACAAGGTGCTTGACGATTTCCGTGAGAACGTACTTCCGGATGATGTGAAAGTCACACGCATTGCCGACAAGCCCAAAGTGGTGCATATCAGTATTTCCGATTTCCTCCACGACCTGCTGATAGCGATGTTTGTCATCATTCTGGTGATGATGGTCCTTTTCCCGCTGCGCTCAGCAATCGTGGCTTCCATCACCATTCCATTGAGTACCTTCGTCTCGGTGGCGTTCATGTATATGTTGGGCATCGAATTGAACATCGTGACGTTGGCTGCGCTGATTGTGGTGCTGGGTATGGTGGTCGATAACTCCATTGTGGTGATAGACGGCTATCTGGAGTATCTCGGAAAGGGGCGTGAACCTAAGCAAGCGGCGATAGATTCTGCCAAGCAGTATTTCATGCCCATGATGTTGGCCACCATTTGCATCTGTGCCATCTTCTATCCTTTCCTGATTACCATGAAGGGAATTTTCCACGATTGTCTGGAGGATTTCCCCATTACTGTTACCATCAACCTGATGGTATCGCTTTTCCTGGCTGTGACAGTGATACCTTTCCTGGAAGTCAGGTTGATCAAGCCTGAAAACGTGAACACTGATGGGAATGCCATCACCAAATGGGTGCAAAAGACCTATGATAAGGTGCTCGACTTTACCTTCCGAAATCCATGGATAACCATCTGTGGCGGCATTGCTGTCATATTGTTGTCCACGATTATCATCCCGACGCTGAAGATACGACTTTTCCCTTATGCCGACCGCGACCAGTTCGCTGTGGAAATATTCTTGCCCGACGGCAAAGGGTTGGCCGAGACCAATGAATTGGCCGATTCTGTGCGTTATGTGTTGGCAAAGGACGAGCGTGTCACGGGTATCACTAGCTTCATCGGCTGTTCCTCCCCTCGTTTCATGGATGCCTATGCGCCACAGATAGCAGGAAATAATTATGCCCAATTGATTGTGAATACGCAATCAGACAAGGCTACGCTCGAACTATTGGCACAATATCAGCCACAGTTGGGAGAAGCCTTCCCCAATGCCTACGTGAAGTTCAAACGACTGGACTACCTGGAAGTCACCGAATTGGAGTATCGTTTCTATGGAGACAATCTTGATTCCCTCCATGTGGTGGCAGAGCGGTTGATGGAGCGCATGCGCCAAATGCCGGAGGTGGAATGGGTGCATACCGATTACTTCCAGCCCCAACCCATCATCAACGTTGAACTTGATCCTGTCGCCTCGGCCCAGTTGGGCGTGACGCGCACCACGGCCCAGATGGCATTGAGTGCTACCTCGAGTGACCTGCGTGTGGGGCAGATATGGGAAGGCAATTATGAGTTGCCCATTGTTGTGAAAGATGATGCTGACATCACATTCTCGGATGTCGCTAACCTGGGTATAGCGTCACCGATGTCAATTGTTTCGGCGGGAATTAACCAATCCAATAGCACCGTTCCTCTTAGGCAAATAGCGAAAGTGTCGCCCCAGTGGAGCGAGAGCCGCATCATACACCGTGGAGGTGAGCGTTGCATCACGGTGACCGGGCATTTCGCCCAGGGCGTTTACACGTCTCCTGTCGAGAAGGAGATAGCCCGCATCATGCAGCAGGAGATTGAAATGCCTCAGGGCGTACGGTCGGAGGTGGGCGGCGAGATAGAATATGGCAATGAGGCTTTGCCACAGATATTCGGAGGTATCGTCATTGCTTTGATTATCGTGTTCTTCTTTCTGCTTTTCAACTTCAAGAAGTTCGGCATCACGACGATTTGCATGGTCGCCCTTGCATTGATGATACCGGGTGCACTGATTGGATTAGGACTGATGAACCGTTCCCTGGGACTTACCTCCATCTTTGGCCTTATTACGTTGATGGGAATGATCATGCGTAACGAGATACTGATTTTTGAACATGCGATTGACTTGATTAAGAAATATGTGGCAGAACATGGGGATTGGACTGTTGACCGCGAAGGCTATAACAACGCCGTGAAGCAGGCCGCCTATGATGCCGGCAAGCGCCGCATGGTGCCCATCTTCCTCACGACAGCCACCACTGCCGTCGGTGTGGTGCCGATGATTATCGCGCAGAGTTCGTTCTGGATGCCTGTGGGAGTGACCATTTTTGCCGGTGGCATCGGTTCGCTCATCATGGTGGTAACCATGCTGCCCGTTATTTATTGGAAAGTGAGTCTAAAGTGATTTAATATGCTGTTACATACCTGACTATGAAAATAAGAACAATATTTGCTTTTGTGCTTTGTTCCTTGTGCTGTGGTTTTACATCAGCCCAAACCTACACCCTGGAACAACTGATGGATTCTGCGATGCACAACAATTTTGCCATCCGTTCTGCACAATACGGCATCGAGGCCGCTAGCCAGCAGCGCAAGGAGGCCTTTACCAAGTATTTCCCCAACGTCAGCGGTACGGGATTGTGGTTCAATGCCAACAAGGGCATGGCGCAGACCTCCATCAACCCTTCTGAGATGTTGCCCTCTGAGTTGAGTTCCTCTTTGGCTCCCTTGGCTCAGTTATTACCCTCAGAAGCCCTTGCCGCCCTTGCTGATCCCATCAGCATCTCGATGATGAAGAATGGGGTCGTTGCCGGTGTACAGGCTGTGCAACCCGTTTTCGCTGGCGGGCAGATTGTCAATGGTAACAAGTTGGCAAAGGTGGGCGAAGATGTGAGTAGGCTGCAGATGCAACTCTCGGAAAACGAGGTAGAAAAAACGGCCGAGCAGTATTTCTGGCAACTGGCTTCCTTGCAGGAGAAGATGAAGACTGTCGAGGCGGCTGAAGCTCTGCTCAATGACATTTATAAAGATGTGGATGTGGCCGTCCGTGCTGGAGTCGCCATGCGCAACGACTTGCTTCAAGTGCAACTGCGCAAGAATGATGTCGCCAGTCAGAAATTCAAGATACGCAACGGCCTCTCTCTGATGCGCATGTTGCTCTCCCAGTATTGCGGCCTTCGCGACACGTCGTTTGTCATCTTATATCAGGCAGATGCCATCCCACCTCTCGGCTCAAAGCAAGACCATCAACTGGCTCTGTTGGCAACAGCCGAATACCAGTTGTTGGGAAAACAGGTTGAGGCCGCAAACCTTCAGAAGAAAATCGCTATCGGCCAGAATCTACCGTCGGTAGCCGTTGGGGCAGGTTTAAATTATCATAACCTATTGGAAAAGGATCACTCTTTCGGAATGGTTTTTGCCACCGTCAGCGTGCCCATCTCTGACTGGTGGGGCGCCTCTCACGCCATCAAGCGCAAGAAACTCGAGCAGCAACAGGCACAGGAACAACTCTATGACAATGCCGAACTGTTGAAAATCAGGATGCAAAGTGCGTGGAACAACCTGGAGGAATCCTATCAACAGCTGCAACTAGCTCAATTAAGCATCGAACAGGCTGAGGAGAATCTGCGCCTGAACCGCGATTACTACAACGCCGGCATCTCGAAGATGAGCGACTTGCTTGAAGCTCAGATGCTCTATCAGCAGTCTTGCGACAAGCGAACCGATGCCTTCGCCGATTATCAGAACAAACTACTTGAATACCGCCAGGCAACGGGCCAATAAAGAGGTCTTCGTGAACTGATGGTTTTCGATTTCTCATGATTAATTGCCGGATAAGCAGAGAAGGATATCAATGAATCCACGCTGAATTTTAGAAAAATCGAGGTGCAGCTGGTTGCTGATGATAAACTTTTCGTATATTTGCATCTGGAATATCAACGCTTTGTGAATCAAGAGCAGAGGCATTTGTGACAATTAATCTACACAATCATTATGGGTAAACAGTCCAAAAAATCGGATATGAATCGGCGGCAGTTCTTGCACAAGCTAGGACTTGGTGCCGCTGTGATGGCTATTGATCCGCTGAGTGTGTTGGCTGGCGAGGCAAATAGGCCACAGGCTAATGTTGGCGGTGAGATACAGAATCAGATGACCTATCGGGTCAAGCATGGCTCTGGCGATAAGGTGTCGCTATTAGGTTTCGGCATGATGCGGTTGCCCGACAGCCAGGACGAGATTAACAGGCTTGTTGATTATGCCATCGCTCATGGCGTGAACTACTTTGATACAGCTCCGATGTATAAAGGCGGCCGCAGCGAGAGTATGACTGGCGCTGCCCTGAGCAGGCATCCGCGTGAGAAGTATTATGTGGCCACCAAGATGTCAAACCAGAGGGAAGGCCTGTGGGCATTTGATGACTCCCGCAAGATGTACGAGAAGTCATTCAGCGACCTTCGAGTGGATTATATCGATTACTATCTGCTCCACAGCGTGGGTGGCGGTGGCATAGATACACTCAAAGCGCGTTTTCTCGACAACGGTTTGCTGGAGTTCCTGTTGAAGGAGCGTGAGGCGGGCCGCATACGCCATTTGGGCTTTTCCTACCATGGCGATGTCAGCGTGTTTGATTTCCTGCTTGACCATCAGGATGAATACCATTGGGATTTTGCCCAAATTCAGATGAATTATCTCGATTGGCGCCATGCCTCGCTCAACAAGTCGGGCCGGAAGCGGGATGCCGATGCCGAGTATCTCTACGACAAGCTGGAGAAAACTGGCGTTCAGGCTGTAGTGATGGAACCGCTGCGAGGAGGTGCCCTGGCCCTTCTGGATGATGAACTCTATAAAAGGCTCACCGCTTTGCGACCTCATGACACGCCTGCGTCATGGGCATTCAGGTGGGTGGGTTCACACCCCAACATCCTCACTACATTGAGCGGCATGAATCAGATGTCGCACATGGAAGAGAACGTGCGCACCTTCTCGCCACTGGAACCGTGTACCGAGGCCGAGAACAAGTTGCTCGAGGAGATTGCCGACGTGATGGCTGGCTTCCCCACCATTCCATGCACAACCTGCCACTACTGCATGCCGTGTCCTTATGGCGTAGACATTCCTGGAAACTTCGCCTACTACAATGATGCTGTAGCGCAGAAAATTCTTCCATTGCCAGACAAACAGGCGGCCGACTACATGTCCCGCAAAGAGCAGTTTGCCGACGGCCTGCGTAAGGCGTTGCCTGATGCCTCGACATGGGCTACCCAGTGCGCTGACTGCGAAGAATGTTTGAAGAAGTGCCCGCAGCAGATACGCATTCCCAATCAGATGGCCCGTATCGTCGAGACACTGAGAAAACGGTGATCGTCGAGTTTCGAAATGATCAGCATTAGCCCTGCGTGCCTTATTGGCCGTGGGGCTTTTTTTAACTGGCTGGCTGTTTGATGTCTTAACCGTAGTTGCTGAATACCCTACATAAATAATCGAAGTCAGCAGTGTCGTTAAATCGTAATGAACATATAGGTAGCACGACATGATAAAGTTTTCATTTTATTTTGGATTTTCTTGAAGTTTGGTTGGTAGTTGGGGAATTTGTTGTACCTTTGCGGCGCAAATTGAATAATAAAGGCTGCGCCTCAACCGCACTCGAGCAAGCTCGGCCCAGTATTCGACTTGCATATTAATTGATGGTAATCGGGTGGCATGAGCCACCGCGATGCAAGGGAATCCGGTGAAAATCCGGAACTGTACCTGCAGCTGTAATCCCCTCAAACACAGGGTCTGCTTATTAGATGTCACTGGCCGGAACATGGCTGGGAAGGCAAAGCAGATTGGGGAAAAGTCAGAAGACCTGCCATCGTTGAAAAAACAATAGTACGTTCACTCAGGAACAGGTGTGACGGAAAGCAAATGAAGAAAAGAAAAAGACTGACGGCAGCAGTGCTGGCTTTATGCACGTTTGCGGCTGTCAATGCACAGAATGACATCTGGCGGCAGGATAGTCTGCCCGAGGTGGTGGTAACGGGTACTGGCACGCAGCACCTGCTGAAGGATGCGCCCGTACAGACCGAAGTGATTACCAGCAAAATGTTGCGCAACTATGCGGGCAAGAGTATCGAGGATATCCTGGGTGGTCTTACGGCGTCATTTGCCTTTAGCCAGGATGATATGGGTTCTCAGATGCAACTGAACGGCTTGGGCAACTCCTATATCCTCATCCTGATTGACGGCAAGCGCATCCATGGCGATGTTGGCGGGCAGAACGACCTGTCGCTCATAGACCCACAGAATATCGATAAAATCGAAATTGTGAAGGGTGCGTCGAGTGCGCTCTACGGCTCGGACGCCATTGCAGGTGTGGTCAACATCATCACCAAGAAGCATCGCGAGGAAGGAGTGTTGATTGAAAACACCACACGACTTGGCAGCTATGGTGACGTTCGTCAGCACAACGGTTTGGCATTGAATTTCGGCAAGTTCAGCAGCTACACCAATTTCCAACTGCAACACAGTGACGGTTGGCAGAACACCACAGTCGAACATACCGAAGGCTCTGAACCGCCTATCACCGACTCCCGTAACAAGACGGTAAACCGCCATACCAACTGGCAAATCGCTGAGCGCCTGACCTATCAGCCCGTAAAGAATGTGGAACTCTACGCTGATGGCAGCACCTATTGGAAACGCATTTACCGCGTGAGCGGCCGTCATCCCCACTATGACGTGAAGACTTGGGATATGGAGTATCACAATGGTTCTGCGTCCATCGGTGGAAAGTGGAGCCGTTCAAAAACCGACTACATCTCGCTGGATGTGGACTGGCACCGCCATGCCTACTACTATTATTACACTGCCACGACGCTCGTCGAAGACTATGAGAAAAGTGCAGGCACACCTTATTACCCTTATTTCCCGTATCTCCCTGACCAAAAGGAACTGCAGAGCGACCAGCAACGCACCATGGCCGCCCTGAAAGGTGTGTTCACATTGCCCTACGAGAATATCCTGAGCGCCGGCGCGGAATTCCGTTATGACTGGCTGCATGCCCCCACGCGCGTCAAGGGCGGAAAGGCGAGCGATTGGACTGCTGCTGTGTATGTGCAAGACGAATTCAACCTCATCCACAACGTGAATATCACTGCTGGCCTGCGTCTGAACCAGAACGAGCAGTTCGGCACCAAGCTGACGCCCAAGGTATCGGCCATGTGGAAGCCCGCTAACGCCTGGCGGTTGCGTGCCACGTGGAGCCAGGGTTTCAAGACTCCTGCCATTCGAGAACTTTTCTACCGTTATGTGCGTCAGATGAGCGGCACCTATCTGTACCTCGGCAACACCGACCTCAAGCCGCAATCGAGCAACTATTTCTCGGTGAGCGGTGAATATGGCTGGCGTGGCCTGAATGTGACCGTCACAGGTTATTATAATAAGGTCAAGGACATGATTGCCCTGGTGACGATCCCCAACTATCAAGCCCCTGACGAATACATTATCCAATATGACCCCGTCAAGACCCGTCAGTATCAGAACATCGAGGATGCCAAGACCTATGGCGTGGATGTGAGCGTCAATTACCAGTGGCGTGAGTTCGTCTTTGGCTTGGGTTACAGTTACCTGGACACCGATGCCCACCAGTATGACACCAACCACGACCAAATGAAGAAAGTCACTATCGACGGCATGGCTCATCACAAGGGCAACTGGTTTGCCACATGGAGCCATCGCTTTTCGAATGACTACCGATTGGGTGTGGGTATCTATGGCCGCATGTCGAGCACCCGCTACTATCAAGACGACGGTAACGGTAAGGGCTACCAGACTTGGCGCCTGTCCACCACCCATGACCTGGGCCACTTCAAGGCCACCTCATGGCGCATCGAGGCCGGTGTGGACAACATTTTCAACTACTGTGACCGCACGCCTCACGGGCTTCATCTGGGCACGACAACACCGGGCCGCACGGGTTATGTCTCACTGACTATCCGCTTCAATCAAGGAAAGAAACTTTCTAATAAGTATAAGTCTAACTATAAACAACAAAACAATGATGAAGATTAAATCTTTATTGATTGCCATGATGGCAATCTGTCTGACCATGGGTATCACATCTTGTAAGGACGACAAGGACGATCCCATCGAGAACAACTACACGATCTACCAGAAAGCCGTAACCGAGACCGTTAAATCACAGAAGAAGAGCGACAAGGTTATCTTGCTGGTGGCCTTTGGCTCTACCTGGGAGCAGGCATACAACGCATTTGATGCCACTGTTGCTGCCTACAAGCAGGCTTTCCCTGGTTATGACGTATTCCTGTCATTCTCGTCTGCTATCTGCATTAACCGTGCAGCTGCCGGTGAGAACGTTGATCCCCGCAACTTCTATGCACCTCCCTTCTGGCTCAATGCATTTGCCGAGGTTGAGTATATGGAAATCGTTGTCCAATCGCTGCAGGTAATCCCCGGTGAGGAATATACCCGCGTGATCAACTACATCAAGGACTTTGCCAACAACGCTAATGGTGACATCAGCGACAAGTATCTGTCGATAGTTGACCTTAAGCTGGGTGTGCCCCTGTTGCAGGATGCCGAGAGCGACGTTAATCTCGTTGCAAGCGAGTTGAACAAGCTCTACAAGGATAAGGCTAATGAGGGTGTCGTTGCCTTTATGGGCCACGGTAACCCCGACTCCTATGACACCTACAAGGCCAACATCCGCTACACCCAGCTCGAAGAGGCCCTCCAGCAGTACAACAGCCACTACTTCGTTGGTACCGTTGACATGATGGACAACTTCAAGACCAATGTGTATGAGCGAATGGTTGCTGCCGGTTTCACCAGCGGTAAAGTATATTGCCATCCTCTGATGTCCATAGATGGTGACCACGGTCACAATGACATGGCTGGCGATGATGATGACAACTGGGACGGTACCAAGTTCACCCCCAACGATGAGGGTGAGGTTGAGGACACCTCCTGGAAGATGTACTTCCACCATCTGGGCTATGAGTGCAACAACTCGACCATGATTGAGAAGGGTCTGCTCGAACTCCCCACCATCCGTCAAGTGTGGATGAACCACACCCGTGACGCCATCAACGGCGATCCCCTCGACTTCTATCATAGCAAGAATCCCGAGTAATCCAATTTAAAACTACGAATTACGCGAATTAAACTAAATAGTTCGTTTTGTTAAATTTGCGTAATTCGCAGTTTCAATGTAAACACATGATTAAGAAAATCATATTACTTACAGTGGCACTCCTCACGGGGAGTGCTGCTGTTTCCCAAATCCATAAGATGGAACGCAGCGACTCGTCGATGATGAGCCGCTCTTACACCTTAAATCCTGTGGTCGTGACCGGTTCGGGTCACCACCAGCGCTTGAAATCCACCGCTACGCCCGTCCATGTGCTCAGCCGCCAGGAAATCAAAGAGCAGGGCATCACCACGTTTGACGGAGCCTTGACCCGCATGATGCCGCAAGTGTCGATGGCACCCAACTCGATGGGTACATTCCTGCGCTTGAACGGATTGGGAAATAAGTACATCCTTATCTTGATTAACGGTCAGAAACTGACGGGTGACATCTCCAATAACGTCGATTTGAACCGCATCAACATGGCGCGTGTGAAGCGTATCGAAGTGCTCGACGGTGCAGCTTCGTCGCTTTACGGCTCGGATGCCATTGCAGGTGTCATCAATATTATCACAGACCAACCCACACGCGATTTGGTGAGTGTGACCAGCGATACACGTGTATCGGGTCATGGCCAAGTGACTGAGAACATCGCCCTGGACATCTACAAGAACGGTTTCGGTTCCTATACCTCGTTCTCACGTGACCAGGCCGACAGCTACCGCATCAATGATGTAGAATATGTCAAAGGCTCGGAAACCGAGACCCAACCGACCATCGCCCCGTTCTTCACGGGTTACCGCTCTAACCTTGTGGGACAAAAGTTCACCTATTCCCCCGACGAGCACCTGGCGCTCAATGCCGGCATCGACTATTCTTACAAGATCACCGACCGTCCCAACACCCGTAAGGACATTACCGGCGGCACCGACTATGAGATGCGCTACAAGGGCTTGCGTTGGAACGTGGGCGGCATCTACAAGTTCACAAGCCGCAATTCGTTGCAGGCCGACTTCACGGTTGACCGTTTCCGCTACGGCAAGCAGTATGACGTGGCGACCAAGACCTACGCCATCGACGACTATGTGCAGTCCAAGAAGCAGCGTTCGATGGAAGGACAGTTGAAAGCCATCCTGGGCCTGATGAAGAACTCAACCACCATCTTTGGTGCTGACTGGCGCAAGGATTACTTGACCGCTACCTCGGGCAACATCCACCAGAATGCCTACACGGCTGCCGGCTTTGCCCAGCATGAGATGACATTCTTTGACCGACTCACGGCTACAGTGGGCCTGCGCTTGACCTATCACGAGACCTTCAACTGGCATCTTACGCCCAAGGCCACGCTGATGTATGCTCCGGGCAACTTCCGCCTGCGTGCCACCTATTCGGCTGGCTTCCGCGCTCCAGGTCTTGACGAGTTGTATTACCATTATTTCTCGGTCAACCGCGGCAAGGCACAGATCATCTTCGGCAACAAGGACCTCAAGCCCGAAAAGAGCAACTATTTCTCGCTCAACGCCGAGTATCGCAGTAACCTGATTGCCGTGAGCGTGACAGGTTTCATGAACCGCATCAACGACATGGTCATCAGGCAGAACATCGACGTGGATGCCACCTCACTGGCCATGCTGCAGGCCGAATTCCCCGAGATGACCGATGACCAAGCGCAGAAACTCGAACGTTACTCGCTTTATAAGAACAGCGACAAGGGCGATGTGAAAGGTGTGCAAGTCAACGTCTCGGCCAACCTGTTCCAGGGCTTTAACCTGTCGGCCAACTACGTTTACACTTATGCCCGTACCTGCAGCGGCGACCAATGGACCCCACTGGAACGCAGCATCCGCAATGCCGCTACCGTTGCCGCCAACTATTTCCACAGTTGGGGCAATTACGGCCTGAATGTAAACGTGAACGGCAGGTTGCAGTCCAAGACCTACTATCCCGACTATGAGGATGCACCTGGATACGGCATCTGGAACCTGAACACGACCCATTCGTTTAATGGTCTGAAACACCTTTATTTGGAGCCGAGCATTGGTATTGACAACATCTTTGACAAGGTGGACCGCCGCATCGACTCATCCAACCGCAAGTATGCCCTGTATTCTCCAGGGCGCATGCTCGTGATTGGTCTGAAATTGAAAATTAAGTAACCTTATATTGCACAATGGAGGTTTGTCGGGAGACAATGCCTCCATTTTTTAATAATTTACTACATTTGCAACTGATATGGGTAAGATTATAGTAGCAGGCATTGGACCTGGCAGTAAAGAGGATATTACGCCCGCCGTACTCGAAGCAGTGCGTGCGGCAGATGCTATTGTGGGTTATAAATATTATTTCCAGTTCATCGATTCTTACGTATCTCCTGGATGCGAGTGCATCGACACAGGAATGAAGAAGGAACGCGAACGCGCTGAGCAGGCCTTTGAACTGGCTGAGCAGGATAAGACCGTCGTAGTCATTTCATCGGGCGACGCTGGCATATACGGCATGACCCCGCTCATCTATGAGATGAAACGTGAGCGTGGATCTGATGTGGAGATTGAATCATTGCCTGGCATCTCGGCCTTCCAGAAAGCCGCTTCATTGTTGGGTGCTCCCATCGGTCATGACCTGTGCATCATCTCGCTGAGCGACCTGATGACCCCATGGGAGGTGATTGAGCGCCGCATCAAGGCAGCCGCCGTGGGCGACTTCGTTACGGCTATCTATAACCCCAAGTCCAATGGCCGCTACTGGCAACTGTACCGCTTGGTGGAATTGTTCCTGCAACAACGCTCAGCCGATACGCCCGTAGGCTATGTCCGTCAGGCAGGCCGCAATGAGCAGGAAATCAAAGTGACCACGCTCGGCGAGTTTGACCCCGAGCAGGTGGATATGTTTACCGTAATTCTCATCGGCAACTCGCAGTCCTATATCAGCAATGGCAAGGTCATCACCCCGCGTGGTTATTACCGCGAGCGCGGCGACGAGGGCGTCAAGCCAGGTCAGCAAATTATGATTGAGTCGTTCCGTACTATCGAAAGCGAGCTGCGTAACAAGGATATCCCGCTTGACCACAAGTGGGCGCTATTGCACGCCATCCACACGACCGCCGACTTTGAGATGGAACGGATTCTCTATACCGATGACCATGCGGTGGAAGCGCTCTATAACAGAGTCTTAAAAGGAGAAATCAAGACCATCGTGACCGACGTGACTATGGTGACCAGCGGCATTCGCAAGGGTGCGCTGGCACGACTGGGCATGGAAGCCAAGTGCTACTTGAGTGACCCGCGGGTCGCTGAGATGGCTGCGGCACAAGGCATCACCCGCACCCAGGCTGGCATTCGTCTGGCTGTTGAGGAACACCCCGATGCCCTCTTTGCCTTCGGCAATGCGCCAACGGCACTGATGGAACTGTGCGACCTTATCCGCAAGGGCAAGGCCCATCCCGCCGGCATCATTGCCGCGCCAGTGGGTTTTGTTCATGTGCGCGAATCTAAACACATGGTCAAGCCCTTCAAAGGCATTCCCAAAATCATCGTCGAGGGGCGCAAGGGCGGCAGCAACTTGGCAGCAACCCTGTGCAACGCCATTTTGACCTTTGACGATGCAGAGCAACTAAAACCCGGTCGCGACCTTTAAAAACTACGAATTACGCGAATTAACTAATTGGCATTCGCATTCAATTATTACGAATTATGATATTTTATGTGATAGGAATTAGTGATGCGCCTCGGCCTTATTTACCACCAGAGGTAATTAAAATCATTTGTCAGGGACGCGTTTTTTCGGGTGGCAAACGTCACTATGGCCTTGTTGCACCCTACTTACCCGAAGGGGCAGAATGGATTGAGATCACCACTCCGCTGGATGCGGTCTTTGAACAATACCACGACGAGGTGATTGTGTTTGCCAGCGGTGATCCCTTGTTTTTCGGTTTTGCCAACACCATCAAGCGCAAGATGCCCGATGCCGAGATTGTCCTGTTCCCATCGTTCAATTCCCTGCAATTGTTGGCACATCGCCTGGTGATGCCCTATAACGACATGCGCATCGTCTCGTTGACGGGGCGTCCCTGGCCAGAATTTGACAAAGCGCTGATTGAACGTGCTTGCAAAATCGGAGTGCTCACTGACCACGAGCACACGCCCGCGGCCATCGCCCGCAGGATGCTGGAGTATGGCTACAACGGTTATCAAATGCATGTGGGCGAGCACTTGGGCAATCCCAATGAGGAATGTATCTCGACTTTGAGCCTTGAAGATGCCGCAGAGCGAGAGTTTGACTATCCCAATTGCCTTATCCTCGTCGGCAATGACCCGAGACCACGATATTTCGGCATCCCTGAGAATGAATTCGCCTTGCTCGACGGGCGTGAGAAGATGATTACCAAAGCCCCCATACGTCTCCTGACCATGCAAGCCCTGGAATTGCGGCAGAAGAGTGTTCTTTGGGACATTGGCTTTTGCACGGGAAGCGTGTCCATCGAGGCGCGGTTGCAATTCCCGCATCTGCATGTCGAAGCCTTCGAAATCAGGCCCGAGTGCGAGGCCTTGATGGTGGAGAATTGTCAACGCTTCGGCGCACCGGGAATCCAGTGGCACATTGGGGACTTCCTTGAGGTTGATATTGACAATTTGCCTCATCCCGATGCCGTTTTCATTGGTGGCCATGGTGGCCAACTCAAGGAAATCATGGCACGCGTGTTGAGTGTTCTGGCTGATGACGGTTGCATCGTGATGAATAGCGTCACTTCGCCCATGGTGCATACCGATAGCCACCAACTGTTTAACGAGACGTGTGCCGAGTTGGGATTGACACAAGTACAGCCCACACGCATCATCCTGAACGACAACAACCCGATAGAGATATTGAAATGCAAAAGATAGCCGTTATTCCCGTGAGCGATGAGGGCCGCATTTTAGCCGAGACGCTCCAGCAAGAGTTCCAAGCCTCAGTCATCAAACGTGCCGATGTTGCCAAACGATGGAAGGATTGTGATGCTTTTATATTCATTGGTGCTATGGGCATCTGCGTTCGCACGATTGCAGATTTCATCGAAGACAAGTACAAGGATCCGGCAGTCATCTGTGTGGATAGTACTGGAAACCATGTCATTTCGGTTCTGTCGGGCCATGTGGGCGGTGCTAACGATTTGACCCGCCGAGTGGCGTCAGCACTGGGGGCCGAACCTGTTATTACAACCCAGAGCGACAATGCCGGGCTGTGGGCTCTGGATACGCTTGAAGAACGTTTCAACTGGCCGCTGGCCAGCGAGGATGACATGAATGCTTGCATTTTCACTTTTGTCAATCGCAAACCGACGGCATTGTTTATGGAAACTCGTGATGAGGGCACCGATTATCTGGAAAAGACTCTTCCCGACCATGTCACCATCATTGACGACCTGAGCGAGGCTGATCCCAAGAAATACCGACTTCTCATCATGGTCACGCCATATCGCCGCTATGCGCCAGCAGGCATGCTGTCACTGCACTATGTGCCCATGGTTGGCACAATCGGGTTTGGCTTGGCTCATCATCCTGAGGATTACAAATTCATTTATGACCAGATGGATGAGGCTTTAGCCAAATGGGGTATCTTGCCGTGTGCATGCCGTTATTGCACGATTGATGTCAAGGCTGACGAACCCTTTGTGCAACTATTAAGAGAAGGGTATAACGAGGAAGTTGAATTCTTTACGGCTGAGCAACTGGCTGCTGTCGAGGTTCCCAACCCCAGCGACACTGTTGCCAAGCACGTGGGCACGCCTAGCGTGTGCGAGGCGGCTGCCATTTTGGGCTCCAATCACGGCAAACTGATTGTTTCAAAAATCAAAGGTAAGAATTTCACAGTGGCTTTGGCAATAGACCGCCAATATTTGCGCGACCAGCAGGGGCATATCGAGATTGTAGGTGCTGGCCCTGGTGACCCCGACTTGGTGTCGGTGAGAGGCCGCAAGATGCTTGAACGTGCCGACCTTATTCTGTATGCGGGCTCATTGGTGCCGCGTGAGTTGACTTTGTGTTCCAAGGCTGGTGCCGTTGTGCGCAGTTCTGCGGGAATGAACCTTGAGGAACAATGCGCATTGATGAAAGAGTTCTATGATAAGGGTAAGTTTATCGTGCGCTTGCACACGGGCGATCCGTGCATCTTCGGAGCGATTCAGGAACAGATGGCATTTTTTGATCAGCATGACATGCATTATCACATCACGCCTGGCATCTCGTCGTTCCTTGCTGCCGCTGCCGAATTGAGGAGCCAGTTCACCATCCCCGAGCGAACCCAGACCATCATCCTCACACGCGGAGAGGGCCGCACACCTATGCCTGAGAAAGAGCAGCTGCATCTGTTGGCCAAGAGTCAAAGCACGATGTGCATTTTCTTGAGTGCCGCCATTGTAGATGATGTGCAGCGGGAATTGTTGATGGAATACCCCGAGGATACGCCCGTCGCCGCTTGCTATCACCTTACTTGGCTCGACCAACACATCTACCGCGGCGTGTTGAAAGACCTTGCTAAGATTGTCCATAACAACAATCTGACCCTTACCACGATGCTTGTCGTGGGTGATGCCATCGACAATCGCAAGGGACTGTCAGAATTATACAACAAACATTTCACACATCTTTTCCGCAAAGGCGAAAAATAGTCCCTAAGGACTAGAAACTAAAAACTATGATACTGGTATTTGGTGGAACGACTGAGGGCCGCACGGCGGCTAAGGTGCTCGATGAATCGGGTGCCACCTATTACTATTCCACCCGTAGCGACCTCCAGGACATTCAACTCGTGCATGGCCAGCATGTCACTGGCGCGATGGAGGTGCCCGATATGATCGCTTTCTGCCAGGAGCATGACATCCGCCTGATTGTTGATGCCGCACATCCGTTTGCCATTAATCTGCACCGCAATGTCGTTGAACTTGCAGGGCAAATCGGCGTGCCTGTCATTCGCTATGAACGCATCTACCCACCTCACGATGAGGACTTTGTATGGTGCAAGGACTATAATGATGCCATCAGCTTACTTGAAGCGCACGGCATTCATCGGCTGTTAGCACTCACGGGTGTTAACACTATCGGCCCTATGCAGGCATATTGGCAAGCGCATGAATGCTGGTTCCGCATCTTGAACCGTGACGAATCGTTAGGCAAGGTGCAAAAGGCTGGCTTCCCTGTCGACCACCTTGTCTATTACGAGGAAGATGACACTGCGGCGTTGATCAAGCAACTGTGTCCCCAAGCTATCATTACCAAGGAAAGCGGCTTGAGCGGTGGCTTCGATGAGAAAGTGATAACAGCACGCGAAGCCGGAATCCAAGTTTTTGTCGTCAAGCGTCCTGAATATCCCAGTACCGACGGCGTAATCGTTAAACACGTCAACGGGCCTCATGGCCTGCGCCGCATGGTGGAGAGGCTGCTGCCCGAGTTTTATCCGTTGCATAGCGGGCTAACCACAGGCACCTGTGCCACGGCAGCTGCCATCGCAGCGACAAGACGGCTATTGACGGGTGAAGAGACTGCTTGCGTACCCGTCGTACTTCCCAATGGTGAGACGATTGATGTTGAAGTGGCCTATGGCGACGACTATGCTGCCGTGTTCAAGCAGGCTGGCGATGACCCCGATGTGACCAACGGCATTGAGATACGCGCCCATGTCGAGCCTGGCAACCATTTTGAGATTCTTGGCGGTGAGGGCGTCGGCAGGTTTACCGTGCTAGGCTTTGACTTTCCGCCAGGTGAGCCTGCCATCAACAAGGCACCGCGACAGATGATGCACGACAACATCAAGGAAAATGTAAGTATCACCATCAGTGTGCCCCAAGGAGCCGAAATCGCTCGCCGTACCTTTAACCCCCGACTGGGCATTGAGGGCGGCATCAGCATTATCGGTGTTTCGGGTATTGTCAAGCCATTCAGCGAGGAGGCGTTTGTGGCGAGCATCCGCAAGTGCATGCAGGTAGCCAAGGCCTCGGGCAGCGACCGCGTGGTCATCAACAGTGGAGGCAAGAGCGAGCGCTTTGTAAAAGCGCTCTATCCCGACCTGCCGCAACAGGCCTTTGTGGAATATGGCAATTACATCGGTGATACGTTGGCCATTGCTGATGAGCTCGACATCAAAAATGTTACCATGGGCGTGATGCTGGGCAAGGCCGTGAAACTTGCAGCGGGCAACCTCGACACACATAGCCGCCACACCACGATGGACAAAGAATTCGTCACGGGTATGCTGCACGAGGCGGGTATTGATATCGATATCAACGACCTTACCCTTGCCCGCGAATTGTGGGATAGAATTCCTCAAGAAAGACTCCAAGCCTTTGCCACTGTTGTCATCAACCACTGCACCCGGTACTGCGCCCCGCTGCTACCCAACGGCTATCTCACTATCCTCCTCATCACCGATAACGGTACCATCTTCAAACAACAATGATCCCTAAGACAACAACGGGTTGATTACATGCAACACCACCTGTTATCAGCACTATAAGAAAACAGCCCAAGTGCTGGAAAAATGCTTGAGCTGTTGTTCATTAATGATTCTATTTTACTTTCAGTTACTGCTACTCAGTAATTTGTCGATAAGATCGGTCACATCGCCAATAGAGATGTTGGTGTCACCATTGACATCTGCACATGTGGTACATATCTCATTGCCATTGCCCAGCAGGTAATCAATCAAAGCAGATACATCACCGATCGAAACGTAGCCGTCATGGTTGACATCGCCTAATTGGCTATGCTCATCATCACCGGTGTCAATGCCCTCGATATGCTGGAAGTTGCTCCATCCCGCTGCGTTCTTGTAAAGCTCAAGGCTTCGCATAGGGACATAAAGGGTGGCGTTTTGGTAGGCCGCATCAGTGAAGTAGCTGCCGCTATCAGGCGGTGTGGTGGCAAGGCAGGTCACCTTGGTGATACCTGTGATACTACTGAAGGCGCTAGGACGAATTTCGACGAGCGTCGAGGGTAATTCCACTTCGGTGATGGAAGTAGCCTCTCGTGCTGCTTGGTTGGCAATGACTGTCACGCCCTCGGGCACATGGAGCAGGCTTCGCTGCCAGCCGGTGGGCACACCCACCAGTGCGGTCAGTCCTGCGGGTACGTCACCCTCTGTGCGATTTGTCTCGGGTTTGACCGTCATGCCGCCGGTCGCATAGATACAGCCGTCATAGGCAGCGAAATATTCACTGCCTTCAGCCACATTGAATGCGGTCAAGGACGTTGCACCCACACAGGGGTTTCCGGTGATTGTTGTAACCGTCGAGGGAACAGTAAACCTGTTAAGGTTGGTGCAACGGAAATAGGCATTCATGTTAATTGTCTTCATACCCTCGGGCAGATAAGCTGTAGTGAGGGGGCAGCGGGTAAATGCCGCTCCGTCAATTTCCTCAAGCATGCCGTTGCTGGTGACCGATGTGAGGTTGGTGCACTGGCTGAATGCCTGTCGGCCCACGAATTTGACATTCTTGAGGTTGATGCTGGTGAACGGGTTGTCTTGAAGGGAGCAGCTGTCGAGCTTGACCATCGTGCTGGGCAGATTCACGGTGGTGAGGTTGCAGCTGCCAAAGCACATCATGCCGATTTCCTCCATGCCTTCAGGCAGGGTGAGGCTGGTGAGGTTGAGGCAGTAGAAGAACACGTGACGCCCCAGTTTTTTCATACCCTGGGGCAATGTGACACTGCTCACCTGGCTGTTGCTGAAGCAGCTGTTGCCGATCACACAGTCAGGGTTGGGAATATTCACCCGCGTGAGCTGTGTTTCGTAGAAGGCCCCCATACCGATGCGCGTGATGCCAGCATGGAAATTCACCGTCTTGAGCGTGGGATTACCATAGAAAGCGTAATCGCCAATCTCGGTGATTTGATCAGGGATGGTGATGGTGGTGAGGTAGGTGGTTCCGCTTGAGCTGAACTGTGTGGGCTTGGCTCCAGGTGCGGCGATGATTTTGGTCTTCTCCTTATTGGTGAGCATGGTGTAGGTGACATTGCCTTGCGACGAAACCAAATGCGCAAAGTAAGGATTGTCGGCCAGCACCGTCATTCCTCCCATTTTGTTGTTGTTGAATGCCGTCTCAGCAATAAACTGAAGGGTCGTGGGCATTTTTAACGAACCTACCTCGGCGTAGGAAAACGCACCCTCATCGATGAAGATGATGCCCTCGGGCAACTGCAATATACCTTGGTCATTGAGTGTGCATCTGTAGAACGCATTGGCACCGATGCCCACTACAGCATAAGTCACGCCGTTGTAGGTTACTGAGCTCTTGAAATCCGATGAGAAAAGGTTGCTGTAGCCAGCCCCGCTCTCAGAATTGCTCTTGGGAATAATCTGCACCATATTGTCGGTGCCTTCGATCACTTCATACTTGAATTTTCCCGAAGTGAATTGCATTTGGGCCAGTGCACATACGGCAAGCAAACTGGCCAGGAGAAATGTAAAATAACGTCTCATTTTGGTTACATAAGGTTGGTTCTATATATTCTATTCCGAGCCGCATTGAGGGCAGAACCAGTTAACCCCTCCAGTAAGGCTCATCTCTATCCCACAAAGTTACATCTTTCAGGCTATAAAATGTTTTTGCTTCCATATTTTAATATTTATTAATAAATCTGGGCATGCTTATCCCCATTGAACAACTTCATGCTGGCAAAATAACAGTTTAGCAAGACTTGTCGTTGGTGTTGTTAGAGGGGGCTACTCGTAGGAGGTTTTACGGCGGCGATAGAGGACGTAGATGATGATGGGGGCACCGATGAGGGCGGTGACGCTGTTGACGGGCATGGCGCCCTCGAAGCCGGGAGCACGGGCTATCAGGTTACATATCAGAGCCAAGGCAGCTCCGCACAGAGCGGTTGCCGGCATGAGTTTCCAGTGGTCGCTGGTGCGGAACAGGCCACGGGCAAGGTGGGGCACAGCCATACCTATGAACATGATGGGGCCGCAATAGGCTGTGACAATAGCGACCAGTGTGCCCGAGCAGATGATGATCCAGGTGCGTGCCCGCTTGACGTTTACACCCAAGTTTGCGGCATAACGGTCGCCCAGCAACATGGCATTCAAGGGTTTTACAAGCAAGAAACTTATGGGGAGCAGGATGCACATGAGTACGACGAACAGAATCATCTGATCACCCGACACGCGGGAGAACGAGCCGAGTCCCCAAACCACAAAAGCCTTGACGTCTTCCTCGGGGCTGAGAAATTTGAGCACGCCGATAATGGCGGTGGCCAAATAACCGATCATTACACCGATAATCAGAAGGGTCACATTGCCTTTGACTTTGCCTGAAATCCACACAATCAACATCAACACGGCAATGGCTCCGATAATGGCAGCGACCGAAACCGCTGCGTCGCCTAGATAACCCAACGAACTTAACGCCACACCACCCAACTGTCCCGATAGCAGCACGACAAAAGCGACGCCAAGGCTGGCACCGTTTGAGATACCCAAGATGGATGGTCCCGCCAGCGGGTTGTGGAAGATGGTCTGCATCATCAGGCCGCTCACGGCAAGGCCAGCGCCCGCCACAATAGCAGTGAGCACCTGAGGCAGGCGGGAACTGAGGATGATATTGGTCCAGATCTCGGATTCGCTGCCCTGGCCAATGAGGATGCGGCAGATGTCGGCCACCGGTATCTCGACAGAACCGATGAACAAGTTGACAATCACCATCACGAGGATTGCCACCACGAGAGCCAACATCAAAGGCAACGTTCGTCTCATACAAAACTACGAATTACGCAAATTTAACAAATGTTGCAAGACGTATTAATTAGATTAATTCGTGAAATTAGTAGTTTATTTAAGCAGGCGGTAAAAGGTGGGTTGATAATCTTTCTCGACCAGTTCGGGGTGGAAGATGGCGACAAAGTCTTTCAGCAGCACGTCGGGCTTGACGGGAGCGATTTCGTAATAGGGCGTCTGCTTCATATTGCAATAGATGACCTTTTTCTCCTTGAAGGCCTTGAACATCTCGTTGCGGGGCTCACTGGCCTTTAGCGCCTCGTAGGAGAAATCGCCAACGTAACTGTTAAGGATGCGCCAGTAGTCGGCATTGGCCGAGAGGGCATACATCTTCTCAAATTCCAGGTCTTCGCCCGAGGTCTCGTCATCGTTGATGACATAGTCGGCTCCCGCATCACGGAAGATCTGTGCCAGGTAATTCTTACCTCCCACGGCATGCCAGTTGCCGTAGTGCATCTCGCCACTAGTGACGGTGGGACGGTTCTCGACCTTGGCGGCCTTTTCCTTCAGCTCATTGTAACGGCTCTCGATGCCGTCGAAAATCTCGGTGGCTTCTTTTTCCTTACCGATGAACATACCGATGAATTTAATCCATTCGGCCTGACCCAGCGGGTCGAGTTCCTTGTAGCCTAGATGGGGCACGAGTGTGATGCCGATTTCCTTGATGGCATCATAGCCACCACGCTTAGACGGCGAAATGAAGATGACATCAGGATTGGCTGCCATGACCACTTCGGGGTCAAACTCTCCCTCCATGCCGATTTTGACGATTCGCCCGTCTTTTACGCGAGCCTTGATATCCTCGTTAAAAAGGTTCTTGGTGCTGGTAATGCCCTTAACAATGTCGTGGGCATCGAGGATTGTGAAATTGGAGAGTTGCAACGAGGTCATGCAGATGGTCCGCTCGATGGGCACCTTGACCTTGACATAGCCTTCGGGTACCGCCACATCGGCATCATGCACAAGCGCAAAATGGTCTTTCTTGCCCACGTCAACCAGCCGGATGTCGGCCGAGTCACGAACGCTGAATCCTGTGGCATACTTCACGGTCACTTCCTCCATCGAATCTGTGCCCGATTTCGACTGCTTATCGCCCTGTGAAGAGCAGGCGCAAAACAGCGCCAAAACAGCAAATAATCCAAATAATTTCTTCATTCTATTGTTCATCTGATTTGTGTGGCAAAGGTACTACTTTTTAATGATAAAGCCATATAAGAACCACCAAAAACTAGTAGCTGAGGACTAGAAACTAGAAACTTCTTTGTACCTTTGCACTATGGAAGAAACAACTGTAAAAACGAAGTGGTTTGACAACGTGTGGGCAGCGTTGATTTTTTTCACGCGTTTACCTTTTTGGCGAGTATATCAGCCCCCGCAGGCCAGTTATAAGGCGGTCGTTGAGTATTGGCCGCTTACGGGCTGGCTCACGGGCGGCGCGATGGCTGCGACCCTCTACTTCGGCAGCTTGGTGTTGCCTTGGCCAGTGGCTGTGATAGCAGCTATTACCGTAAGATTGCTCATAACTGGAGCATTGCATGAGGATGGATTGGCCGACTTTCTTGATGGTTTTGGTGGCGGTGGTGATCGTGCCCGCATCCTTGCCATCATGAAGGATTCGCACATTGGCACCTATGGCGTATTGGGGCTTATCATCTACATGTCGTTATTGTGGGCGACACTCTATAGCATGACTCCGGTGATTGCTGCACTGACTGTCTTTGCCGCCGATCCGTTCTCTAAAATGGTTTCCAGTCAACTGGTCAACATGCTCCCTTACGCCCGGCGCGAGGAAGAGGCAAAGAACAAAACCGTTTACCGCAAACCCAGTCTTGCCGCTGGATTGAGTTTGACGGTACAAGGTTTGCTGCCAATGGCTTTGATGATTTGGCTGACGGGCATTAGCTGGTATTTTGTGATTGCTATGCCTGCTCTAGTGATGTATTTCCTTTATCTGCTCATGCTTCGCAAGATAAAGGGTTATACCGGCGACTGTTGCGGTGCCGTGTGCCTGCTAGTTGAACTGGCAGTCTATCTGGTCGCCTGCACCCAACAACTGATGTAAATAAAACAACAATAAATACAATAAGCACAATGAAAAATAACGAAAATCGATTTTTGTATTTATTGTACTTATTGTCTTCTTTTTATCAATGGAAGTTGTTTTGATAAGACATACCAGTGTCGATGTTCCCAAGGGGACTTGCTACGGCCAGACTGATGTGCCCGTGAGAGATACCTTTGAGCAAGAGGCCGAGCAGACCCGCCAGTCGCTTGAGCGGTTTTTGCCGTTCGACAAGGTGTTTTCGTCGCCGTTGACGCGTGCCCGCAAGCTCGCTGCCTATTGTGGCTATCCCGATGCCGAGACCGACGAGCGCCTGCTGGAGATGAATATGGGCGAGTGGGAAATGCAGCTGTACGACAAAATCAAGGACCCCCACCTGCAAAAATGGTACGATGATTACATCAACCAGCCCACGACAGGCGGTGAGAGTTTCAGGCAGCAGTACCAACGGGTGGCGGCGTTCCTCGACGAACTCAAGGGCAAGCCCTACCAGCGGGTGGCCATCTTTGCCCATGCCGGAGTGCTCATCAGCGCTGGGCTGCACGCAGGCCTGTTTTCCTGGGAAAATGCTTGGAGCAATCTCCCCGATTACGGGAGTTATATTATAATCAGGCTTTAGGTGTCAGGTATTAGGCTTTAGGAATTAGGAAGGCGGATGCCAACTTACAACTAAAAACTTACAACTAAAAACTTACAACTTACAACTTAAAAATCAACAACTTACAACTCAAATGAGGAAAATTATATTGATTACTGGTGGGCAACGTTCGGGCAAGAGCAAATATGCCGAGGAATTGGCATTGAGTCTTGCCGACAACCCCGTGTATGTGGCCACTGCCCACGTGTGGGACGAGGAGTTCCGTGAGCGTGTGCGCCGGCATCAGGAACGTCGTGGCCCGCAGTGGACCAACATCGAGGAGGAAAAATACCTGAGCCAGCACGACCTGACCTGGCGTGTGGCCGTCATCGACTGCGTGACACTGTGGCTGACCAATTTCTTCTTTGAAAACCAAGATCAGGACACACAGCAGATTTTAGACATAGTCAAAGAAGAGTTTGACCGTTTTACCGCGCAGGACGCGACTTTTATCTTCGTGACCAACGAAATCGGCAGCGGCGGCGTGAGCGTGGATCCCGTGCAACGGCGCTTTACCGACCTGCAAGGCTGGATGAACCAGTACATCGCCAGCCGAGCCGACGAAGTCTTCCTCATGGTCTCGGGAATACCGTTGAAAATAAAAGAGTTGTAAGTTGTAAGTTTTAAGTTTTTAGTACGGTTTGTATCGCCTGAAAAACAGTGAGGCAAAGGTATTATTACTTAAAACTTACAGCTTAAAACATACAACTGAAGAACAAAATGAAGCAATTCAATATAAACTATACTGATAAAACGCTGGCTGAACCCATCCAGCAGAAAATCGACCACTTGAATAAACCCAAAGGCTCATTGGGCCGCCTGGAGGAACTGGCATTACAGATTTGCCTCATCCAGCAGACCTTAACGCCTAGCCTCAACCATCCCTGCCACTTGCTGCTGGGTGGTGACCACGGCATCGAGCGTGAGGGCGTGAGCGTGTCGCCTCGCGAGGTTACTTGGCAACAGATGATCAATTTCACTCGTGGCGGTGGCGGCGTGAATATGTTTTGCCGCCAGCACGGTTTCAAGTTGCGCATTGTAGATACTGGCGTGGATTATGACCTAAGACATATCGAGGGCATCATCGACCGCAAGATTGCCCGTGGCACATGCAACTTTCTGCACGAACCCGCCATGAGCCAGGAGGAGTTTGACCGTGCCATACAGACTGGCTGTGATTTGGTCGATGACTGCATCGCCGAGGGCTGCCAGGTGCTGTGCATCGGCGAAATGGGCATTGCCAACACCTCGCCTTCCAGCATCTGGATGAGCCTGTTCGGCAACATCCCGCTCGACGAGTGCATCGGGGCAGGGGCGGGTCTTGACAGCCCAGGTATCCAGCACAAGCGCAAAATCCTCGCCCAGGCTTTGCAGCATTACCATGAGACGATGGAGCACACGACCGAGAACGCCATCCGCTATTTCGGCGGTTTTGAGATGGTAACTGCCATCGGCGCGATGTTGCGTGGCGCCGAGAAGCACCTGGTCGTGCTGGTCGATGGTTTTATCATGACCGCTTGTGCCATTGCGGCCATTCAACTCTATCCCGCTGCCCAGGATTACATGATTTTCACCCATTGCGGTGACGAGAGCGGCCACCGCCGCATGCTCGACATCGTCCGCGCCAAGCCCATCCTCAACCTGGGTCTGCGTCTCGGCGAGGGAACCGGAGCCCTGTGCGCCTATCCCATCATCGCATCCTCGGTCCGCATGATCAACGAAATGAACAACTTCGACACCGCCCACATCACCAAATATTTTTAGGGCAAGCCAAAATTTATGGTTGATTGAGATGATTGACTGTAAACCCCGATTGTGATACCTCATTTTTAGGTATTGTGCTTCTTAGTGATTGGGAGTAATTTTATACTCCAAAATCATTGAGATGCAACTGATTAGATTCATCATACTGACCCTGTCGCTTCTGACTGCACAAATCGCTGATGCTCAGCTAGTCATCCATGGTACCGTGCTCGATGCCGAGACCTTGGAGCCAGTCATTGGCGCTACCATTACTGATGTCAGACAGGGCAAAGCAATAACTGTCACTCAAGCTGACGGCACCTTCTCCATACCTAAAAATAATGAGGTCCTGTTAAGGATTTCCTCTATCGGTTATAAGCCCCTTGTAACCTCGCCCTCAGCCGACGGGCGTTACTTGTTGCAAGCCGAGGTGAGCCAACTGGGTGAAGTGGTTGTGACGGCTCAGGAGAACCGTGGCCTGACGACATCATCCAAGATCGAGAAACACGCCATGGAGCACTTGCAGCCATCGAGTTTCTCCGATCTGCTGGAGCTGATTCCCGGCGGCCGCAGCATCGACCCGTCACTGAGCACGCCCAACAACATCCACCTCCGAGAGATTTCGACGGGCAACAGCAACTATGCCACTTCCTCGCTAGGAACCAGTTTCATTATCGATGGCGCGCCCATCTCGACAGGTGCCAATATGCAGTATATTGCTGGGGCTTGGGACGATATGGCCACCAGTCGAGACAACACCAATGCTGGTGTTGACATGCGTGGCATCTCGACCGACGACATCGAGAGTGTCGAGATCGTGCGAGGTATTCCGTCGGTAGAATATGGTGACTTGACCAGCGGACTGGTGAAGATTGAACGGCGCCGTGGTGGCCACGACATGAAATTCCGCCTAAAAGCCGACATGGGCTCCAAATTGCTGTATGCCGCCAAGGATTTTGAATGGGAGCGACACCACTTGACTCTAAATGTAAGTGCCGATTACCTTGATGCCAAAGCCGACCCGCGCAACCGATTGGAGAACTATAAACGCGTGACCCTCTCCACCCGCCTGCAGAAGCGCTGGGAGAGGACGGATTACAGTCTTGCCCTTTCATCCAATATTGACTTCTCCAGGTCGCTCGATAACGACAAGGAAGACATCGACCAGACCTATAGCGCCGAAGACTCTTATCGGTCGAGTTACAACCGCTATGCCCTGTTGAACGCCTTGCATTACAAGAGCAAACAGAATTCGTGGCTCAAGTCGGCAGAGTTGACAGTCTCTACCTCGATTGAGAACGATCTGATTGAACGCACACGCCTGGTACAGCTGTCACGCATGACCGTTGCCCCCTTGTCAAAGGAAGAGGGAGAGAATGATGCCTATATCCTGCCTTTTAGATACATCGGCCACCATGAGGTGGAGGGCAAACCATTGAATGCCTTTGTCAAACTGAACGCCCGTGTGCAGATTCCCAACAACATCGTGTCCAACTCACTGCTGTTGGGTGCCGACTGGAATTTGGATAAGAATCTGGGGCGCGGCCAGGTGTTTGACCCGACGACCCCCGTTTATACAGGTATCTCGTCCCGTCAACGCTCCCTCAAGGAAATTCCTGCTAATCATCGCTTGTCGGCCTATGCCGAGGAAAACATCAAATGGCCCACCTCAATCGGTTCGCTGGAACTGACGGCCGGCGTACGCGGCACAACGCTGTTGAACCTGGACTCGGATTACAAGATGACTGGCAAACTCTATTGGGACCCGCGTGTCAATGTCGGCTACTCGTTGCCCCGATTGTCGTTATTCGGCCAGCCAACTTTCATCCGCATCTCTGCGGGCATTGGCCAGCACACCAAGATGCCCACCATGGAACAACTGTTTCCCGATTTGCTTTACATCGACTTTATCCAGTTGAATTACTACCACGATAATCCCGATTACCGTCGCATCAACCTGATGACCTATATCGTTAATCCCCGCAACACCGCCCTTGAACCTGCCCGCAACCTCAAGAAAGAGGTGTCAATCGATATTAACGTCGGGGGTAACCGTTTGGCTGTGACCGCTTTTCGCGAGAAGATGACATCGGGATTCCGAATGCAATCTTACTATCAGACCTATCAATACAAGCAATATGATGCCAGCGGAATCGATGCCGCCAGCCTGACGGGTCAACCCCTTCTCAGCGACTTGCCTTTTACGACGATTAACGAGTTGGCAGGCTATGGCAATTACACCAACGGCAGCATGACTTTGAAGGAAGGCATCGAATATACCCTTGAAACTAAGCGCTTCCCTGTCATCTTGACACGCCTGACCATCAACGGGGCATATTTTCGCACCACCTACAACAACTCCATTGTGGATTCATACCGTCCCAGCCAGGTGATTGACAACCGACAGATCCAATATGTGGGACTGTATGCCGACGATGACGGCTCGGTGAGGGAATCGTTCAATACCAATTTCACGCTCGACACCGATGTGCCGCGCTTCAAATTGGGTTTCTCCATTTCGGCGCAATGCTTGTGGTTTACCTCTTCCCAGCGCAAGGAAGTCAGCAACTATCCGGTTCAGTATATTGCCCCGGACGGCAGTATCCATGACTGGCAGGCCAGTGATGCCGACGACTTGTACCTGCGTTGGCTCGTCAGGGACTACTCGTCATCACAATTCGAGAAAAACCGTGTGCCCTTTGCCATGAACCTGAACATGAAGGTGACCAAGAAACTCTTTGATGACCGTCTTCACATCGCCATGTTCTGTAACAAGTTGTGGGACTATACGCCCGATTATGACAGCCGTGGCACAACCATTCGCCGTCATGTAACTCCTTACTTCGGACTGGAAATGAACATCAAGATATGAGAAGCAAGATTCTATATATCAGCATCGTGATGTGGGCGTTGGTTGTAATATCCTGTGCCCCAGTGGAGGACGATATCTTCACAAATGCATGTGTCACCGTGACCACTGGCGAAGACATGGCCATCACACGCGTACAGGGACAAGTGAGATTGACCAACGTGAACACACGTCAGGTTGTGACCAGTAGCGACTTTGAAGGTGCCAGCGTTACCGTGGAATTGCTGCGTGGTGCCTATCAGATTGACATCGAGGGCGTAGTCACTTGCCGACAATCCGATGGGCAGACCCGTGCCCGCCAATTCCGTTGTCAGAGCGATTATGCTGAATTCATCCGCGACGACACTTCCATTTCACTAAACATCATCTTCCTCGATTGATATGAAACGCCTGATACTATTCATACTGTTTTTCATCACCATCAAGACGGGAATGATGGCTTCCAATGCCGACTCGGCACTGGTGGAGCACACGTCATTAGGGCGGATGACCATAATGGAGGCCATGCGAAATCCCGCCTTGCATGGCGCGGGTTACCGTACGTCTTTCTCGCAACTGTCGTTGGGAATTGATCTGCAACGTCAGTCTCAGGCTTTCGTTCAGGAAAAAGGAACGGGCTTTACTTTGCCCTATATCAAGGTGGAAACATATCACCACCTGAATGTGCGTTCCGCCGTTTGGGGCGAAGCATCCTATACCACAGGCAAACAGCATAATGTCAAGTGGAACTCTACCAGCGACTATGACCTGTTGCAGCCGTATGTGCTCGCCGACACCGCAGGAGGGGACACTCATCGCGAGCGGTACACCATATCAGGAGGATATGCCATGCACATTAACCGATGGTTGCTTGGAGCCGAAATGCTTGTCCGTGCCGAGCAGGAATACCGTGACCGTGACCCTCGCATGAGGGGCGTTGTCACCGACTTGACGCTGCGCTTGGGAGGAGGTAGTGAATTTGGACGTTACCGCCTGGGAGCCGCTATAGAAGGCAATATTTATAAGCAGACCAATAGTGTCGCCTTTTATCGTGAGGAAGGTGTCATTCCTGAATATCAGATGACTGGATTGGGGACAGAGTACAGCCGTTTCTCGGGGGACAAGCGCAGCCTCTATTATGACGGAGGAGGCGTGGCGTTATTGCTTCACCTGTCACCGATGGGCTATTCGGGTGCCTATGGTGATATCTCGCTTGACCAACACCGCTATCACCGCAAACTAGCCGAATACAACTCCATGCCGCTTACCGACCTCTATAATGAACACGTGGGAGCGACAATCGGCTGGAAACGTGAGTCTAAGCATCGTATTGCCGCTTTCGGCCATTTGGATTATACAAGGAGAACGGGTAACGAACACGTGGGCGGCACCTCCGATGCCCGTTATTTCCCCGTCATCGCCTGCCTGACGATGTACAAACAGCGGTTGTTCGATACCCATGCAGGAGTCCTCTACGGGGCAGACCACTGGACCGCAACCTTGAAAGCCGGTTACATGTCAAGTACTGAAGAATATGTCTATCCGCATCGTCAGATGAGCCACAGCCATGCCTATGGCCGACTTCAAGGACAATGCTTCCTGCGTCTCGCTGAAAAGCTGTTACTGACGGTTGATGCCCATGCAGCTCATTACATCAGTACAGGCAAGAAACTCTCCATGCCCTTTGCCAATATGGAAGCCCATTTCATCCAGTTGATACAACGCAAACACGATTATTCCACGGCCAATTACACCGACCTCGGCGCAAAAGTGAGGGCCGACCTGGCATGGAAACAAACGCGATATGGCCTTTTTGCTGAGGTAGGGTGTGCCGTGACCCTTTGCTCCATGAGGGAGCATGAAACCATGTTGCAAAGTTCTATAGGAATTACATTTTAACATCAAATATCAATTAATCATCAAACAAAAGAAAAATGAAAAAGTTTATCTTGAAAAGCATCGTCATGATGCTCACCGCAACCATGTGTATGACCTCTTGTTCAGGCGATGACCCCATTCCCGTCATTCCCACCGCGATGGTCACCCTTGAAGTTCCCGCCAATCTGGAAAATGCAGTTCTTTCTGGAGCTGTAGCCACACTGACCAATGTCCAGACCCAGAAAGTGACGAAGGTCGAGGGCACCCAGTTTATCAAGGACGGCAATAACTACAAGGTGATGCTCAACAACCTTGAGGCCGGAACTTATAATGTCACTGTGAACGGTCACCTGGATTTCACCCTGAATGGTGTAGCTGGACAGAAGGACTTTGAGGTGCGCTCCGATAACGTAGTGCTCAACGAGACTTCCACGGCCTTGAAGATGACAGTTTCCACATTCACCGCTAAGGGAGGTTTTGTCATCAGCGAAATTTTCTTCACAGGCACATCGACAGCCGATGGCAGATCTTACAGTGGCGACCAGTACATCATTATCACCAACAACTCGGACGTTACCCTGTATGCCGACAGCATCGCTGTGTTGGAGTCGGCATTCCTGACCACAACCCAGGAAGATTACACTCCCGACATCATGTCAACCCACTTTTCGGTACAGGCCTGCTACATGATCCCCGGCACAGGCAGGAGCGTTCCTGTTGAGCCTGGTAAGAGCCTTACTCTGGCCCTGAATGCCATTAACCACAAGACAGAACAGCCTAACTCCATTGACTTGAGCGGCGCTGATTTTGAGTTCTACGACGAGACTTCCAACCCCAATTTCACCGACCCCGACGGCGAGGCACCTAACCTGGATAAATGGTATTGCTACACCGCCACTATTTATCAGTTCCACAGCCGTGGTTTCAACTCGATGGCCATTGCCAAGATGCAGACCAGCAAGGAAGACTGGTTGGAGAACTACGTATATGATGCCACTTATCTGTTTGTGTTCGGTGACTTCTCCAAGGAAATGACCAAGAAAGGTATCTACAAGGTGCCCAACCAGTGGATTCTCGATGGTGTGAACCTGAGCGTGGAATCGGTACGCGAGTGGAATGTGCTTGATGCTTCTATTGATGCCGGTTGGACCTACTGCGGCAAGGTAGATCGTGACGAGACCCGCTTCAACAAGTCGGTCATCCGCAAGCAGGACGCCAACGGCAAGTACATTGACACCAATAACTCGACCAATGACTTCATCCCTGAGGCACCCGCTTCGCTGCTCAACAAATAAGATCAATGAAACAATTCATTCTAACACTTATTGCACTTGTGCTGCTGCCCCTATGGGCAGTGGCACAGTTGCCTCAAGACCCTGACGTGCGCAAGGGAACCCTCAAGAACGGGATGACCTATTACATCCGTCACAATGCCAAAGAGGCTGGCCTTGCCGACTTCTACATTGCCCAGCGGGTGGGGTCAATCCTAGAGGAGCCCCGTCAGCGCGGTTTGGCCCATTTCCTGGAGCACATGGCCTTCAACGGCACCAAGAACTTCCCCGGAAAGAACGGCAAGCCCGGCATCGTGCCCTGGTGCGAGAGCATCGGCGTGAAATTTGGTGCCAACCTCAATGCTTACACTTCAGTCGACCAGACCGTCTATCACATCGGTTCTGCTCCGCTTGTGCGCGAGGGCATCATCGACTCCTGTTTGCTGGTGCTCCACGACTGGAGCCACTACCTGCTGCTTGAGGATGATGAGATTGACAGGGAACGTGGCGTCATTCATGAGGAATGGCGTACCCGTCGGGCGGGAATGGCCGTGCAACGCATGCAGGAGGATGTCCTGCCCATCATCTATCAAGGTACAAAATATGAGGATTGCATGCCCATTGGCTCGATGGAAATTGTTGACCATTTCCCCTATCAGGATCTGCGCGACTATTACCAGAAGTGGTATCGTCCCGATCTGCAAGCCATTGTCGTTGTGGGTGACTTCGACGTGGACAAGATGGAAAAGAAAATCAAGAAAGTCTTTTCGCCCATCCCCATGCCCAAGAAACCAGCCGAGCGGGTCTACTATCCCGTGGGTGACAATGACAAGATGATTGTCGCCATCCAGAAGGACGCTGAGCAGCCCATTGTGCTCTGCCATCTTTATCAGAAACGTGAGGCCACGCCCGACAACGAGAAAAACAGCGAGTCCTACCTGCGTGGCGATTACATTGACGGCTTGATCAGCACCATGCTGAACGACCGGCTGGCCGAACTGCGTCAGCAGCCAGGCTCACCCATCCAGAGCGCTACCGGACGCGCCTCGACATTCTTCATCAGCCGCACTAAGAAGGCTTTCGCTTTGAGCATCAGTTGCAAGCAAGACAACATCCTGGGCGGAATCATTTCAGCTGTAGGTGTAGCTGAGCAAGCCCGCCAACATGGTTTTACCCAAACTGAGCTGGACCGCGCCAAGATTCTCTACCTCAATGCCGCTGAGCGTCGTTACAAGATGCGTGACGATTACCGCAATTCCCACTTTGTCAGCGCCTGCGTGAGCAATTTCCTAACGGGCGAACCTCTGCTCTCGTCGGAATTTGAATTGGAGAATACCCGCAAACTTGACAAAGAGGTGACCCTCGATGAAGTCAATGCGGCCGTTCGTGAGCTGATTACCGACCAGAACCAAGTCGTGGTTATGTATGCCCCCGACAAGGAAGAGGTGGTTCTTCCCAACGAGGCCCAGATTGAGGATGTTATTCTGGCCACCCAACGCCTGTCCTATGCACCTTATACCGAGCAGCAACTGGCAGACAACCTGATGCCCCGGCTGCCTGAATCTGGAACCATTGTTGGCGAGAAACCATATCGTCACGGCTTTACAGAGTTCACGCTGTCCAACGGCATGAAAGTGTATGCCCGCAAGACCGATTTCAGCGCCGACGTCATTTCGCTTGAAATGGAGGGCGAGGGCGGCACTTCGCTCTACGGCGATGAGGACATTCCTAACTTCAGCGTCCTTTCCAGCAGCGTGACTGAGGCTGGAGTAGGGGACTATGATGCCATCACCCTGCGAAAGATGCTCGCTGGCAAATCTGTCCGTGTCGCTCCCTCGGTTGGCTCTAAGGGCCAAAGCATCAGCGGCACCTCATCGGTCAAGGACATGAGGACCATGTTTGAATTGGCACATCTGTACTTCACCTCGCCACGTCGCGACACCACCGCATTCAACGAGTTCATCAGCCGTAACCGTGCTTTCCTGACCAATCGCAATGCCTCGCCCAAGGTGGATTACAATGACTCCATCAGAGCCATTCTATATGGTCACCATCCCCGCATGGAGCCTGTTGTGCAAGCGACGCTCGACCACGTGAACTATGACCGCATTCTGGAAATTTATCAGGAACGCTTCAGCGATGCCTCCAACTTCAAGACGGTCATCATCGGCAACTATGACGAGGCAGAACTGCGCCAATTGCTGTGCCAGTACCTTGCAAGCCTGCCATCCACAGGCAAGCACGAGCAGACCGATTACAGCAACATCCCGCAAATCGTTGGCGGTCAGTCGGTACACAAGTTTTCCAAGAAGATGGCGACACCACTGGCTAATGTCAGCCTCTTCTATACCGCCGACGTGCCGTTTACCGCTAAAAGCGACCTTGAATTGGACTTCTTAAAGCGTTGCCTCTCCATCGCCTACACCGACTCGGTGCGTGAGGAGAAAGGAGGCACTTACGGTGTCAGCGTCGATTTTGAACTGGCCAAGGATGACAAGCCCAATGCCACCTTCAAGATTTCGTACAATGCTGATCCTGACCGTTACGAGGAGCTCAATCCGATTATCTACCAGCAGTTGAGGAACATCGCTGAGAACGGGCCTCTTGAATCGAGTATGGACAAGGTGAAATTATACCTCACCAAGCAGTATGCCCAGATGGCGATTACCAACGACTACTGGAGCTATGTCATCTGGCATGAACTCGACGATGACGTGGACTTTGACCTGGACTATTGCAAGCTGGTTGAGGACATGACCGCAAGAGATGTCCAGCAGATGGCTCAACGCCTGCTTGCCGCGGGCCGCTGCATTGAGGTCACTATGCTCTCAGAATAGCACTAACACATCATATTCATTCCCTGTGCCCCCGAGTGTTTTACATCACTTTTGGGGGCATTTTTTGTCACAAATACCTAAAAATGATGATTGCTAGACTCGTTGTGTTGGGCTATTTTTGCGTCAGTAAAAACACAGACAACGATGAAAGAGCAGAAAATATATGAGGCCGAGGACAAGATGATATCGCTCATTGGCGACAACTATAACCTGTTGCAGGCGCTGGGGAGTTTTGGCATCAGCCTCGGTTTTGGCGACAAGACCGTCAGGGAGACATGCGAGAGCAACGGCGTTGACACCCACACGTTCCTGACTATAGTCAACTTCACCATCAACGGCATCGGAGTCGCCGAGGACGACGAGCGTATATCTGTATCCACCCTGTTGCATTATCTGCAAGCCAGCCATGCCTATTTCATCGACTTCCAGTTGCCTTACATACGTCGAGAGCTGGAGGAATCGCTCAACGGGGACAATGCGCCCACCCAGCTCATCATGAAACTCTATGACGAGTATGCCCACGAGATACGCCGTCACATGAACTATGAGCAAAAGACGCTGTTCCCCTACGTGGAAAAGCTCCTGGAAGGTCAGCCTGCCAGCGACTACAACGTGGAGACATTCTCCAAGCATCATGGGGCTGCCGACCAGCAGTTGCGAGAGCTGAAAATCCTCATTATCAAGTATCTGCCACAAGACGGGTTGCACAACAACCAGTTGACTGCCGCCCTGCACGACATTTATGAGAACGAGGAATGGCTATCCCAGCATGCCCTGGTCGAGGACCGCATCTTTGTTCCCGCCATACGCCGCCTGGAGAGACTCGTCAAGCACGGTGACGTGACCCGCAACATCACCAACATGGTTTTCAAGGATGGACCGTTAGGTCGGGAGACGCTTTCGGCCCGCGAGAAGGACGTGATTGTCGCACTGGTTCAAGGCATGGCCAACAAGGAAATCGCCGCTCACCTCGGCATCTCGGTTAACACTGTCATCACCCATCGCCGCAACATCGCCCAGAAACTCCAGATCCATAGCCCTGCAGGCCTGACCATCTATGCCATTGTCAATGACCTGGTGGACATCAATGCCGTGAAACTGTAATGGCTTCATTATAGTAATTATTTCATCTCCACCGAAATTAATTAGATCAATTTAGATCAAATTAATTTCCCTTAGATCAGAGCAATAGTAAAAATCTGATGGGTATACATTAGAATTGATCATTTTTGATCACTTTTGTTAAGGATTGATCTAATCCTGTTTTTCTCACGTGTTTTCTGTTACTTTGCATATTATATGAAGAAGTACCGTATAGAGGTGACAGAGGTTCTGAGCCGCATTGTTGAGATAGCGGCTGAAGATGATGAAAAGGCCTTACAGACCGTAAAGGCGATGTACCGAAATTGTGACCTTGTGCTGGATGCTTCGGATTATGTAGTAACAGAATTCAGCGTTAAAGATGAATAATCAATGACTACTGCAAGGTTTTCAAGAATTATTCGCTAACTTTGCACCTGTCTAAGGTACTCATCTAGACGCAAAAGACATCGTGGGAAATTAGATAGCAGTATCTAAATTCGAAGAGACTTTTAACGAAAATAGTCCACCAAACTAAAAGAGTTACAGAGAGTCTCAGGGAATGCGGATACGCCTATCCAGTATAGGCGTACCCCTTCCTTTCATCTCTCTGTACGGGCATCTGTGGTGGACAGCCTTCGTTAAGGGATGAAATGCGAAGGCGGTGCGCTTTCTTTTTGTCCACGGCAAATGAGGACAAAATACGATGAGTACAGATGCAAAGCCGTTTTTAAAATGGGCCGGAGGCAAAGGGCAATTATTATCACAGCTAGAGCAACATCTGCCCGATGACCTTAAAGAACAGGAATTCACATATATCGAACCATTTGTGGGTGGAGGGGCTATGCTCTTCTACATGCTACAGCGATTTCCTAATATTAAACGTGCTGTTATCAATGATATCAACACCTACCTGATAACCGCCTATCGTGTCATTAAAGATTCATCCAATGAACTGATTGAACGGCTTGCCGAACTTGAGAAACGCTATAATGCGTTGAATGGAGATGAGGCAAAGAAAGAGTTTTTTCTCACAGCGCGAACAATATTCAATGAGGACAAACTTGACGACATCGACCGTACTAAATACCTGATTTTTCTCAACCGCACATGTTTTAATGGCCTTTACCGGGTGAATGCCAAAGGGAAATTCAATGTACCCTTTGGTCGTTACTTGCGTCCCACGATTTGCAAAGCAGAAGTTTTAAAAGCTGATAGCATATTGCTGAATCAAGTTGATGTAGTAATACTAAATGGAGACTATGAACAAACGTTGAAGCACATAGGCGATGGACTCAATTTCTTTTATTTTGACCCTCCCTATCGCCCGCTTGATGCCACATCTAGTTTCAATTCCTATTCAAAAGAGGATTTTAACGATGACGAGCAAAAAAGGCTGCGTGATTTCTGTGCAATACTCAATCAACAGCCTAATATAAAATGGATGCTCAGCAATTCAGACTGCTCGGCAAGAAACCCCGAGGATACTTTCTTTGAAAACCTCTATCGTGATTTCAACATCAATAGAGTGCAGGCCTCTCGTGCCATTAATGCTAATCCCAGCAAACGAGGAAAACTAACCGAATTACTTATTAAAAACTTTTAATCCTGTTTTTCAATATGAGAACAATAGAATTTGATATTGAAAAGAGGACACAAGATAGCACAGAAATGAAAGCTCATAGTTCTAGCATAAGTGGTGGGCTATTCATTGCCTTATATGATGAGGACTCATTGAAGTTATATCTTGACAAAGGCCTTTATGGTTTTTTGATGAAACCAGTAATGACAATTAAACCCAGTTCGCATAGTCGTTATTATGCTATTCTTGCTGACTACGCATGTAGTCGCGAGGGTTCTGATGTGTTCTTCTTTCTTAAACGAAAAATCGTTTATGGTGGAAAAATCTATGGCAATAAAGATATTGGTTCCTTCTTTCTAAATGGCCATACAAGTCCATTAGGGAGAAAAGCAGACGCGAACTTGTTTTGGGATGAGTCAATTAGAAAAAGATATTTTGCAACAAGTGAACCTGGAATTTTTAAAATAAAAAAAGATGGAGGAAATAAGGCTCAACCTTTTATGTTTCAATTCGTTCAGAATAAAAACACAGGAAAGTGCATTACTTCAGATGAACTGTACTTTGAATTAGGTCACTATCCATATCCTCTTCCATCAAATAGTATGCAAGGAATGGGATTTTGCACATTGACACCAGGTGAAGTAAAAACTCTGAATGAGCTAATAGCTAACACTACTAGCAAAATTGATTTTGAAGGTTTTGGGGAAATAGACAAAACCGGAAATGAAACTGTATTTAATAGCGGTCTCGTTTCTTTGGATGAGGATTTGGTAAATGAAGCACAATTAGAGTTCACGATTCTCTCCTCTTTAGAACCTTTCTCAGCTTTTCTGAATGAAGATTATGTTTTGTGTAGGCAAGTACCAATTTCACCATTTAAGCCATCAGAAATGGACAGGGCTGATATTTGTCTTTATAGCATAAATAAGCCCATTAAAAATGGCACGATCCCAAATGTCTTAATTGAACTAAAAAAGGATAAAGCAACAAAAGCGGCATACAATCAAGTATCTCGCTACTTAAGATGGCTTGAGGCCATTACAACGAAGGAAGAATTTGAGAATGTTTCTGTTTACATAATTGCTCCCAAAATTGGAAGAATTCACAGAAAAAGTGTAGACCTGAAGTATGAACATAAAATAGAAATGTTCTCAATTGAGAGTAGAATGTTTACAAAGCTAATAGGATAATTTATTATGAATAAGGATTTTAACCTGTTTATGTCTCAACTCCAAAAGACCAACCAAACGTTGGATTTCTTTTGTGATTTTGACAAGATTTCAGCAAATGTATCACAAGTTGAGATTAGCCTTAATGCGCTGAATTATCTAATTGGAAAGGAGGATTTGAGCACGGCGGTTGCTGAATTGTGGGAACGTGACTCAAAATCGTTTGAGGTCATGGGCATCTTGATAGCAGTTAGAGAAGAGGGCAATAAACCTGTTGTTGACAGTCAGGGCAACGTGGTTATGTTGAAAAGCTATTTCACATCTCCTCAGAAAGTCACTGAGTTCCTGGTAGAAACTGGTTTATCGGAAGTGTTCAATTCTCGCCGCATCAAGAATCTTGTTGACTATGTTTTCGGTATTGAAACGGGACTTGACACTAATGCACGCAAAAACCGTAGTGGGCACATTATGGAGAGTACCGTGGCAAACATTTTTAAAGAATATCATGTTTCTTTCAGACAAGAAGTTTATTCTTCGGAATTTCCTGAGTTATCAGTTCTTGGCACAGATGAGAAACGTTTTGATTTCTATATCGAGACTAGCGACAAGAAGTATCTCATTGAAGTTAACTTCTATAGTGGAGGAGGTTCTAAACTCAATGAAGTTGCTCGTTCCTACTCAGAATTGGCACCTAGGGTAAACTCGGTTCAAGGTTTTGAATTCGTATGGATTACGGACGGTATTGGTTGGCGTTCCGCCCGCAACAAACTGGAAGAAGCGTATAGAGAAATTCCCAGTGTCTATAATCTAACAACAATAAAGGATTTTATAGAATTGCTGAAAAGATAAGAGATGGTAGTGCCATTCTATAAATCAGCTGACCGTGCTTTCACGTTGTTGCATGGCGATTGTTTTGAGCTGTTACCGCAGTTTGATTTCAAGTTTGACATGATATTTGCCGACCCGCCTTATTTCCTCTCTAATGATGGGATCAGTTATCAGGCTGGCAAAATAGTAAGCGTTAACAAAGGAGATTGGGACAAGGGTGGAACAGCTGAGCATATCAGGACTTTTAATCATGACTGGATTGCCCTGTGTCGCGAGAAGTTGAAAGATAATGGGACAATTTGGATTAGTGGAACTTATCACAATATCTTTGCCGTCGCCAATAGTTTGACAGATTTAGGCTTTAAGATTCTTAATGTTATTACTTGGGCAAAGACTAACCCTCCGCCCAATATATCTTGCCGTTATTTCACATATAGCACTGAATTCATAATCTGGGCACGCAAATGGCCAAAGCGCCCCCATCAATATAACTATGAAATGATGAAGCACTTGAATGGGGGTAAACAGATGACTGATGTTTGGCGTCTGCCTGCTATTGCGCCATGGGAAAAGTCGTGCGGCAAACACCCAACACAGAAGCCTCTTGCAATTATGACTCGCATTATTTTAGCATCCACCAATCCTGGGGCATGGGTTCTTGACCCATTTGCCGGCTCATCTACAACTGGTATTGCTGCCAATCTGATTGATCGGCGTTACTTGGGAATTGAGCGAGAACTGGAATACGTTGAATTGAGCAAAAGTCGGAGGCTGGAATTAGAAGATTATCGCCTCCGTCTCACATATAGAAATAAAATAAAAGACATCAAACTGAGCGAGGAAGTGGAGCCAACTGCAGTGGTTTGTGAGAATGGCATGACTTATGACTTGCCTTTCTGATATAAAACCTTTGAGGAAGTTATAGGTGAGTTCACAAGGGAGAAGTTTTTGACGTTATTTGGCGATGGCTGGTGGTGCTGAGAGGCGTAACAAGGAAAAGAAATACAAGTTGTATTTTTTGTATTTCTTGTTTTCTAATTTAGGCGGACAAACCGGACAAATTATTTTACCTCTCAACTAACTACGAATTGCGCGAATTATACTAATTTGGCATCCGCATTCAATTTTTACGAATTGACGAAACGTAACTCACGCTAAGACGCAAAGTCGCTAAGAAATATAAAGGAAAATAATAAGTGCAATTTATTGATTGTCAAAAAATTATATTGTATTTCTTGTATTTGTTGTTTTCTTTTTTTCTTTTAGTAGTTGCTTTGTTTTGTTTGAAAAAGGATGCGGTTAGGTGAGGTTGAGCAGGCTGGTGGCTAGGAGTGTGAGGGCTAGCATGAGGAGTTCTGCCACTCGGTTGATGTGGACGGCGGTGTGCATGTCCTGGGTGGTCAACTCTCGGTCGTTCTCGCCGATGTAGGGCTTGTCGAAGAGTTCGCCGAAGTAGTAGTGGGGACCGCCGAAGCGGCAGTTGAGGATGCCTGCGAGGGCTGCTTCGGGGTAGCCGCTGTTGGGGCTGGCGTGGCGACGGCCGTTTTTCCACACGAATTGCAGCAGTGTCAGCTTGCCTGAGGCGAAGACCATGAGCAGGGCGGTCAGTCGGGCAGGAATATAATTGGCCACGTCGTCGATGCGGGCGGCCCAGCAGCCGAAGTCCTTGTAACGCTCGGTGCGGTAACCAATCATCGAGTCGAGGGTATTGACCATCTTGTAGGCCAACATGCCGGGAGTGCCCAGCAAGGCGAACCAGAACAGCGGGGCTATCACGCCGTCGCTCAGGTTCTCGGCAAGGGTCTCTAGGGCTGCGGTGCGGACTTCCTGGGCCGACAGTTGCGAGGTGTCACGTCCCACGATGCGGGCGACCTGCTGGCGTCCCTCCTCCAGCGAGCGGTCCAACGCCAAAAAGACCTCCCGCACCTCGCGGATGAGCGTAGTTCCCGCCAAGCAGTAGAAAATGATGATGGTGTCTAGAATGAGCCACAACACCATGTTGGGCAGCAGCCGTTTGAGTCCCCACATGACAAAAAAGACCATCAGGATCAGGGCCAGCGCCATCACGGCCCCCTTGGCCATGCGCTGTGCCCCATGGTTGAGGCGGTGCTCGCCCCACGAAATCATCTTGCCGAACCACACGACGGGATGCGGCAACCGTGACGGGTCACCAAACACAAAATCCAGCAACCAACCAAACAACAATGGCAATATCATCAACAACGTCTCTTCCATCTGAATTAAAAAATGAAAACAATAAGTACAAAAAAAACAATCTGTCAAAGAAAACTCCTATACTTGTATTTGTTGTATTTCTTGTTGTTTAATCATGTCAGTTGAAATTGTTTTATGGTCGTGGCCAAGGTGTCTCCAGCAGCCAACCGAACAATAATGGCAATATAAGCATCAATGCGGATGCCATTAGTGAAATTTGAAAAAAATATGAGCGCGGATGCCATTAGTATAATTCGTGTAATTCGTAGTTCATTATAGCGGTGGCGAGGGTGTCGTTTTCGGCAGGCGACTGGGTGGCGATGCGGAAGTGGTGGGGCGTGAGGCCCGTGAAATTGGAGGCGTCGCGGATGAGGATGCCATGCTCCCGCGCTAGGTATTCTTTAAGTTGGGCAGCCGTGGCCGAGGCGATGGTGCACAGGAAGAAATTGGTCTGTGTATCTAAGGTCTCGATGCCTTCAATCCCGTTGAGCATCGTGCGCAGCCGCTGAGTCTCGGCCAAGTAGGACGGCAGGTCGGGAATGGCGGTTTCTCCCCGTTGTACGAGCCACTTGCCCGCCTCCAGCGACAGGGCGTTGATGGCCCAGGGGCGGTACTGCTCCCGCAGCCGACGAATAATTGCCGATGATGCCGTCACATATCCCAAACGCAGGCCGGGCACTGCATAGCGTTTGGTCATCGAGTGCAGCAGGATGATATTGTCCTGACCGACCACATCGGCAGGTTGCAGCAGGGGTGCCATTGTATAGTCCTCGTAGGACTGGTCCACGATGAGCAGGCGGTGAAGCCCTGCAAGTGCCAGCACATCTTCAACGGCCATCACATCGCCCGTGGGGTTGTTGGGGTTGCACAGCCAGCACAGGGCGCCCTCATTGCTCTGCTGATAGCCAAACACGCGGCAAGCGTCCTCATATTCCCTGAACGTGGGTTGCAGGATGTGGCAGGTGCCCTCATGACGATAGGCCTGGGCAATCAGGTAGATGGCATCCACCGCCCCGCTGGTCACCAGCACCTCGTCGGGGCTGATGCCACACTCGCGGGCAATCATCTGTTCCAGCGATGCCGCCGAGGGTTCGGGATAGGAACGCACGACCGCCATGCGGGAACTCAGGTAGGTTTCCAGCGCGCTCAAGTCAGTCCCGTTGTAGATGTTGGAACTGAAGTTCATCTTGATATTCTTGTAGCGATACAGGTCGTCGCCGTGTCCTTCAATCATGGTGGGTCAGAATGTTATAGATTTGTTCCATATCGACGTACTGGCGCACGTGGGCGGCCAGCTTGTCGTATTGCTCTTCCTTGAAAGCGGCGTAGTCAAACGGCTGATTACCCGCTGTGATTTTGTCCTTGAACGATTCCAGCAGGAAGTCCACAAAGGGGGCGTTGTCAAGGATGCCGTGGACATAGGTGCCCATGCACTTGCCATCAACGATATAACCGTCTGCGCGTCCGTCATCAAGGTGGAGCAGGGGAGAGACCGAGGCATGGCCTACGGGGTGGGTTTCGCCCTGGTGTATCTCGTAGCCCTTGCCATACTGGCAGGTGACCTGGCGCGTCTGCTTGTCGCCGTTCATCGTTGTGGTGGTGGGCAACAAGCCGAGGCCAGGCAAACGCTCAATGTCGCCCTCGACGTGGTCGGGATCCAGCACCTCCACGCCCATCATCTGGTAACCGCCGCAGATGCCCAGCACTGCCGCACCCTCGCGATGCGCCCTCACAATGGCTTGGGCACAGCCGTTGCGTCGGAGTTCATACAGGTCATGCAGGGTGGACTTGGTGCCTGGCAGGATGATGATGTCGGCCTTCTTGATATCCTCGGTATTGTTGGTGTAGAACAGGTGAACACGCGGGTCACGCTCCAGCGCGTCAAAGTCGGTATAATTAGACAGATGGCGCAGCATGACAACCGCCACATTGACCTTGCCGCGCTCGGCCTGCATCGACTTTTGAGCCAGGGCCACGCTGTCCTCCTCCTCGATATAAATGTCCTTGTAATAAGGGATAACGCCCAGCACGGGAACGCCGCAGATGTCCTCCAGCATTTTGCGGCCCTCGTCGAACAGGCGCATATCACCACGGAACTTGTTGATGATGATGCCCTTGATGAGTCGGCGGTCTTCGGGGGTCTGCAAGGCGATGCTGCCATAAACCGAGGCAAACACACCGCCACGGTCGATGTCGCCCACGAGAATCACATCGGCATGGGCATGACAGGCCATGGGCAGGTTCACCAGGTCGGTGTCCCGAAGGTTGATTTCCGAAATGCTGCCTGCACCCTCCATCACGATGGGGTTGAAGCGGGATGCCAGACGGTCGAAGGCAGCGCAGACCTCACGGCGATAATCGATGTCGGAGGTGCCACGGCGCCAGTAGTCGTAGGCATTCTTGTTGCCGATGGGTTTGCCGTGCAGGATGACCTGCGAGGTGTGGTCGGACTGGGGCTTGAGCAGCAACGGATTCATGTCGGTGTGGCAGGGAATCCCCGCTGCCTCGGCTTGAACAGCCTGGGCACGGCCGATTTCATAGCCTTCGGGCGTTGCATAGGAGTTCAACGCCATATTCTGGGCCTTGAACGGGGCTGGGCTGTAGCCGTCCTGCTTGAAGATGCGGCAAAAGGCAGCGGCAACGATGCTCTTGCCCACATCGCTGCCCGTTCCGGCAAACATCACTGGATGCAATTGCTTGTTGGTGCTCATTCTTTCTCGTTGGCTAAGACAAACAGATAATCAGACAGGCGGTTCATCATCACCAGCACATCACTGTTGACAGGATGTTCCCGATGCAGGGACCACAGGCGGCGTTCCACCGTGCGTGCCTGTGTGCGTGCCAAGTGGATAAGTGCGGACAACTGTGACCCGCCTCCAGGCACAACGAAACCACCCTGATAATCGGCCGAATCGATAGCCTGTTCCAACTGGGCGGTGATTTTAGCGGCATGGAGTTCACGCGGATTGGCACTACCTTCGGGTGTAGCGATGTGGCTCATGACCGTCATCAGCTCACGCTGCACGGCATGAATGAGTTGTAGAGACGCAAAATCTTGTGTCTCACCGAGCATCGACCGCACAACTCCCAAATAGGCATTCAACTGGTCAATCTGCCCATTGGTCTCGATGCGCAGGTCGTCCTTCGGGACCCTCACCCCTTCACGCAGGCTGGTCATGCCCTCGTCCCCTGTCTTGGTATATATCTGCTTCATATTTTGTTTCTAGTCCCTTGTTTCCTTCAATGTAAAGACCTCTCTAAACTTTAAACTCTAAACTCTAAACTCAATTTTGGAATGCATTCCAAACTTGATACAAGTGTGTATAGCTTGCCAGAACGTTCTTGTAGCGGATAACTGGCGTTGGCACTGGCTCACCCTTGGCATTATAGACTTGTGTGGCCGATTTTGGTGGCTCGCCCAGGAATTGCGTGTAGTGGAACTCATGCCCGCGGTATTCCTTGCCATCGAGCATGAAGCGCCGGTATCCGAGCGACAGTTTGCGGTCAGCTTTGCGGGCGGTGATGGAGTAGGGTAGCACACCACACATGGGAAACTCGCCCTCGTCGGTGATTATCTTCTCACACAGGTACATCATGCCCCCGCATTCGGCGATAATGTGTCCTCCGCGCTCGGCATATTCTTTGATAGCATGTCTCGCCGCTTCGGCTTTAACCAATGCGTCGAGATGCTTTTCGGGATAACCGCCCGGCAAATAGAGCAGTGGCACGTCATCTAAGCAGGGCACCTCAAGTTCGGGATTAAAGAACGACACATTCTCCAATCGGTCGATATTCTCCTGATAGATAAAGGAGAACGACTCGTCGTTGCGGGCTATCAGGGTTTGCTGAATGCGTTTTTCCTCCTTGCATGGCAGGTTGCAGATGGCGCTGGCTTTGTCGCTCAGTTCTAACAGCTTCTCCCATTCTACATGCGCTTCAAGAAGTTCGACCAGGAGTTTGCTTTCGGGTTTCTCGCTGAAGTCCAGCCCCAGATAGCGTGAACCTTGTTCAAGTTCTGCCTGTTTGGGCAAATAACCATAGCACTCCACGCCCAAGTCGTCACATACCTGCCGCAGCATGGCGAAATGCCTGGCCGAACCCACACGGTTGAATATCACGCCGCTGACGTGCACGTCCTTGCTGAAGTTGATGAAACCCGAGATGAGCGCCGCCATTGAGTAGGCCGCCGACTTGGCATCCACCACCAACACGACAGGCAGGTCCAGCACACGGGCAACCTCGGCCGACGAGCCCTTGTCACGGTCATAGCCGTCATACATGCCCATCATGCCCTCGACAACACAGACGTCAGCATCCTTGCCGTAACGGCCAAACAATTCCCGCACATGCTCAGGTGTTGCCATAAACGTATCCAGGTTGATGCTCGCCCGACCGCACACCACAGCATGAAACTTGGTGTCGATATAATCAGGCCCACACTTAAACGGCTGTACCCTGTATCCCTTGCGGGTGAACAATGCCATCAGCCCCCGGGCAATCGTCGTCTTGCCTGAGCCACTATTAGGCGCCACTATCACAAATCCATGCCCCATACAATTTGCAGATTCTCCCGATGTGTGCTAGTCGATTTCAGAACAAGAATTATTCTATTGTTTATCTACTTTGTAGCGCCGCCAAGGGCGATGTAGAGGGCAATGACGGCTTGTGCACCGTCGTACATGTTCATTGCTTCGCTGAGTTGTGCCTTGAGCAGTGACTCCTGGGCCGTAAGTACTTCCAGATAGCTAGACTTGCCGTTGTCCATCAGTTCATGGGTTCCCAAATAGGCCTGGTGCAGCAACTCCACCTGTTGGTGATAGTAGCCGTGTTTTTCGCGTGCCGCTTGGCAGTCGGCCAGTGCTTCATTCACTTGGTTGCCGGCATCAATGACCGTCTGGACATACTTGCGTTGCAGGTCTTCCTCGGTTAGCTGGGCAATCTTGTGGTTGGCCTTGATTTTTCCGCGAGCATAGATGGGCTGTGTGAGCGAGGCCATGGCATTAAGCAGGATCTTGCCCGGGTTGATCTCCATGCCTCCCGCACTGTTGGTCCATCCCATAATGCCCTGCAAGGAGATGCTGGGATAGAATGCCGCACGTGCAGCCTGGGTATTGTAGAAGGCTTCTGCCATGGCATAGTTGGCCAGTCGGATGTCGGGGCGCAACTCGAGCATGTTGGCTGGAATGCCGATCTGAATAAACTTCGTGTCAAACATCCTCTGTCCTGTGCTGTGCTCGGGCTGCTCCGGCAGTGCTGAACTGCCCCAATGATTGCGCTCGATGTGCTGAGGCGTATTGGCCAGAATGCTGCAGATTGAATTCTCCACACTGCGGATGTTGCGGCGTGTGTCCACAATCTGGGTTTTGACGTTGAGGCAGGAAGATTCCATCTGGTTGACTGCGGTAGAATAGACTTTTCCGTTTTCCCATAGCGTCTTCTCGGTCTCCAGAGAGGCACTCCACAAACTGTCGGTAGCTAAGAGGATCTCCAGCTGGCGGTCGAGTAATTGTAGCATGTAATATTGTTGAGCCACAACGGAGATGAGGTCGGCACGTAATGCTTCTTCCCTGACTTGAGCCTGGAGAAGTACGGCCTCGGCAGCACGTTTCTTGTTGGTGATGGAACCAAAGGCATCAAAGTCCATGTTGATTTGAAGCGGCAAGTTATAGGTCTTGCTGACAGACCCGAAGTCGAAACTCGACAGAGAACCAGATGGTGAAAATGAGACTGAGGGCAGGTAGGCCTTCTTGGCGGCATCCAGAGCTGCATTGCTCTTTTCCACGGCAATGCGGGCAGAGTTGATGTCGGTGTTGCTGGCCAGCGCCTGCTCAATGAGTTGTTGCAGCAACGGGTCGGTGAAGAACTCACGCCATGATAACCGGGCCATCGACGTGCCATTCCCAGCCGACAGAATATCTTGTGTCGTACCGAAGGGTTCGGCTGGCGTCACGACATTCTGCACATAATCTTTATGTAGTCCGCAACCAGTGAGCAAAAGGCTGGCGGCAAGGATAACAATGATATTCTTTTTCATATTGTTGTTGATGTTCTTTCGTTATTTAAACTTCCAGGGGCGGTTTCAGCTAACAGGAACCGGAGCCTCTTGTTCGGACATGTCTTTCCCCTGATACTTCTCGTGCAGTTTCTGGAACACAATGAAGAAGACGGGCACCACATAGAGCAAGGCGAGTGTACCCACTGCCATACCGGCGGTGACACCCAGAGCAAGCACACGGTTACCGTTGGCACCAGCACCGCCGGCAATGATAAGCGGAATCATACCCGCAATCATCGTGACGACGGTCATCAGGATGGGACGCAAACGCTCCTCACAGGCGGCAAAGGCTGCATCGCGGATGCTCAAGCCCTGGGCACGACGTTCGGATGCAAACTCAGTGATAAGGATGGCTGTCTTGGCCAACAGACCAATCAGCATGATGACACCCGTCTGCAGATAGATGTTATTCTCCATGCCCGGCAACTGGATTAGCGATACCAGCCAGATGGCACCGAACGAACCCATCAGTCCGAAGGGCACACTGAGCAGCACGGCCATAGGAGTGAACCACGAGTTGTATAACGAAGCCAGGATAAGGTAGATGAGAATGACGCAGATGACATAAATCAGTGCCGTAGCGTTGGAACCCGATGTCTCCTCCACCTCACGCGACATGCCGCCGTACTCATAGGAGTATCCGTTGGGCATTACTTCCTTGAACACCTCGGCGATGGCCTCGTGGGCATCGCCCTCCGAGTATCCATTGGCGGCCATCACAGCGCAAGTGATGCTCGGGAACAGGTTGAAATGATCGACCGAAGCCGAGCCGACAATTTCTTTCAAGGTGACAAACTCGGAAATCGGTGCCATCTTTCCCCCTTGCACGCGAACGAAGATGTTGTTGAGCGACGAGGGGTCCAAACGATATTCGGGCGCAGCGTTGGCCATGATGCGATACACCTTACCAAATTGGTTGAAGTTGCCCACATAGGCGCCGCCACAATAGGCACCCATCGTGTTTAGCACTGCAGCGGGCGTCACACCGGAACGGTCGCACTGTGTCGCATCGATATTGACCTGATACTTCGGGAAACGTTCTGAGTAGGTGGACATCGCCAACATAATTTCAGGACGTTCATTCAGTTTGGCCAGGAACTTGTTTGCATCCACATTGAACTCCGACATGGAGCGGTCCTGCATATCCTGCAGCACCAGGTTCACGCTGTTGTTTGAACCGTAACCTGGCACTTGAGGCATCTGGAAGGGGATGACCAATGCATTCTTGATGTCCTTGCAATCCATGGCAAAGCGACCATAAACCAGCATGATATTGTGATTCATGCCGGGACGGTCGTCCCAATTCTTCAAGCGGATGATGAGCGTGGCGTAGCAACTGCTCGAGCGTCCAGACATAATACCGTAGCCACTTACTACAGCATAGTTCTCCAGTTCGGGAATCTTCTTCACCTTCTCCTCCACTTTCTTGACAATCTCCTGTGTCTCATGCAGGGTGCAACCTTCAGGGGCACGCACCTCGGCGAAGAACACGCCCTGGTCCTCTTGAGGAACGAGACCCGTAGGCAGGCTGCGCATGAAGAATACCAGCAATACTGCTGCAACAGCAAGTAACGCCCATGCCAATTTCGGACGCTTAATGAAACCGCTGATGCTTTTCTTGTACTTCTTGAGGATGGCATTGTAGCTGGCGGTGTAGGCCTTAGTGACGTAATAGTTCAGGTTCTTTTTCTCCTTATTGCCCTTAGAGTAACGCATCATGATGGCGCAGAGCGCTGGACACAACGTCAGGGCCGAAATACACGACAGACCCACAGCCGAGGCCAGCGTGACACCAAACTGGGTGAAGAACGAACCCGATGTGCCTGGCATGAAGGCCACAGGGATAAACACGGCCATAAATACCAAGGTACACGAGATAACGGCTATCGACACGTCGCTCATCGCCTCACGGGTGGCACGACGGGCATCAGTGATGCCGCCTTCCATTTTAGCCATGACCGCCTCAACGACGACAATGGCATCATCCACCACGGTACCGATGGCCAGCACCAGTGCAAATAGTGTCAGGATGTTGAGCGAGAAGCCTGCGAGCGACACAATGGCGAACGTGCCCAAGAGCGACACGATGATCGACAACGAGGGAATTACCGTCGCCTTGAAGTTCTGCAGGAAGAAGTAAACCACGAGAATCACCAGGATGATGGCGATGACAAGGGTCTCCACCACGTTGTGGATGGCGGCAAAAAGGAAGTCGTCGCTGGTCTCCAGAATCTCAAACTCCAGACCGGCGGGCATCGTCGGCTTCAACTCCTCATAGAGTTTGGCAATGCGGGCATTCACTTCGGTAGCGTTAGCTCCAGGAGCCTGGAACACCATGTAGATAGTGCCCGGTTGGCCGTCAATATTGGACGTGAAGCTGTAGCTCATGGCTCCAATCTCCACCTCGGCCACATCTCTCAAGTGCAACAAGTGACCGCCTTCGCTGGAACGGAGCACAATATCGTTGAACTCCTCGACAGTCTTCAGTGTACCCTTATATTCCAGCGAGTACTGATAAGCATTCTCGGATTGCTCTCCCAGTGAACCCGTGGCAGCGACGAAACTCTGTCCGCCGATAGCAGCGAACACGTCGTTAGGTTCCAGTCCATACTGCGCCATCACATCGGGTTTCAGCCAGATACGCAGGGCGTAGGTATTACCCAGTGAAATCACGTCGCCCACGCCAGTGATACGCATCAGTCGGGGTTTGATGTTGATATCGATATAGTTGGCGATAAAGTCGGTGTCGTACTTGCCGTCCACACTCTTCAGTGCGCCGATGTGCAGGATATTACTCTGTTGTTTCATCACCTGCACACCCACCTTGGTAACCTCTGACGGCAGCAGGGCTGTGGCACGGCTGACGCGGTTCTGCACGTTCACGGCTGCCAGGTCGGGGTCGGTACCTTGCTCGAAAAACACTTGAATCGAGACATCGCCCGATGACGATGCCGAACTGGTGATATAGGTCATGCCCGGCACACCGTTGATATTCTCCTCAAGGGGCTGAACCACAGCCTTCATGATGGTGTTAGCATCAGCACCGGTATAGGAGGTCGACACGCGCACTGTGGGAGGCGCAATATTCGGGTATTGCTCGATGGGCAGTGTGTTCATGCAGATGAAGCCCACCAGCGTGATGACAATCGCTATCGCGCATGCCATCACGTATCTGTTGATGAAGATGTTATTCTTCATAGTGTTTAATCTTTCTTTTTAGCTTCGGTCGGGAACAGGACGCGTTGTCCTTCCTGCACATTGTTGGCGCCAACAGTCACGATGCGGTCTCCAACATTCAGACCCTCGGTCACGATAAAGTCCTTACCGTTGCCAATATCGGCAATCATCACAGTAACGGCGGTTGCAGTACTGTCAGCCTTCACTTTATAGACCAGGGACTTGTCTTGCAGACGCACGACAGCAGTCTGGGGAATCACCATCACATCATGCTGGCTATATGGCACCACCACAGTGCCCTGAATACCAGAGTACAGGACACCATTAGGGTTGGGGAATGTGGCTTTGCATGCCAGCGAACCGGTTGTGGCGTTCACCACGCCCGTCAAGGTCGAGATGCGTCCCTTGATGGGATATTCGGTACCGTTCTTCATGACGAATGTCACGTCGGGCAGGTTGGCAAGGTTTTTGTTCTTGTCACTCTGGGTGTAGCCCGACGACATTCCCTCCTCGAGGAGAGACTCGGAAATCGAGAACTCGGCCTCCATCTTCTGGTTGCCACTGACGACGGTCAATTGAGTCATCGGCGTCACCTGGTCGCCAGCATAGACCGGAATCTCACCGATAACGCCAGACACTGGTGACTTTATCGTACAGAAGCCGAGGTTGACCTTAGCGTGATTCACTGCAGCTTGTGCCTGGCTGACTGAAGCTTTTGCCTGACTGACAGTGGCTTGTGCCTGCTTATAAGCGTTCAATGAACTCTCCAGCATATAATTGCTGACAATTTGCTTCTCATATAGGTTCTTGTTGCTCTCGTACTCCAGTTTGGCGCTGTTGGCCTGTGACATGGCAGCCTGGAGATTGGCATTTGCAGCCTGGAGGTTGGCTCTCGCCGATTCCAATTCATGCTGGGCATTGCGTGAATCTATGACAAAGAGCGTCTGACCTTTGCGCACCTGCTGACCCTCGGTCACATATATTTTCATTAACTGGCCACTCACCTGGGGCGTAATGGTCACATCAGCCTGGCCTTTCATCTTTGCACTGAATTTCACGGGCACCTCAATATCTGACTTCTGCACGGTCATTGTCTCAAAAGAGGACTCGGTTTCCTTAGGCAAATCCAGTTTGCAGGATGCCATAAGACTGATCATACCGCCGATTACAACGGTCCAAACTAAAAAATTGTTTCTTATCATAATCATTAAAAATAGTTTTGTTGATTTCTATCAGAATCTGATTCCCACCAAGGCCATAAAATCCAATGTCGAATTGACAAGACTGCTGGTTTGGGTTTTGTAGCGATGATGGTCGGCAAAGCTTTGGAGACCCACGAAGTATTGCTTGTGGTTATACACGGCACCAATGCGTGCCCGCATGTTTATCGACAAGGCACTCGGCATATTGCCGTCGATGTGGAAATGGTTATAGCGGTAGCCTATGTAGGGCGTCCCCGTGAAGTTTATCAGCCACTTGTCGCCCAGCACCCAGTTGTAACCGTACCCGAATAGCAGGCAATAGTCATTGTAGAGAATGCGTGGGGCATCGGCTTGCGTGGGGAAGTATTCACGTACTTCTTCAGACATCTTTTCCACATCAAATTGCACGTCGAAATGCTGCAAGCTGAAACCTGCCAGCCATGAGCCGGCGCTGCGTCTTTGGTATTTTGAGAAGCAATAGGCTGCGGCCTGGGCATAACGCCGATTGTTGAAGAAGTAGTAGGCCGTCACTCCCATCGCTTTGCGGCTGATGCCCGACTGTCTGAGTTTGTGAAGGCCATCCCCGGCATTCTTGATCTTATAGGTGATATTAATCACGTTGTTGTTCTCCCAATAGTAGGCATCGGCAGCAAATCGGGCGCATGTGAATGAGAAATCAACCTTATTGGAGACTTTGCCACCATGTATCAAGTTGCTCACGCCTATAGAATAGCCCACACTTACCGCCATAAATGACAGCGACAGACCGATGCTGGATACCAGTCGGCTGTTCATGACCTCGTTCACATTTTTGACTGGATGACCGATGTAAGAGTCCACCCAGTTGTCGCTCTTCAAGATGAGTTTCCAGTTCTTGCCCGTTGCTTTCACATAAGTGCTGTCATAGCTGTTGAACGCGCGGTCGCCCCAGATGTATGTCTTGTAACAGAACATCACAAATTTGGGGTAGCCCATTGTGCTGTCGTTGAAGTTTACCTTGCCGTGCTTGAGGGCGCGCCACCAGTAGCCCTTGTTGCGCGTGGTGTCGTAAGGCTCGTTGATTTTATCATCGATGCGTTGCTGGACGCGCGACTTTATCTTTTGTAACTTGCTCGGGTTCTGGGTGGTATCAACCTGTTGCAGTTGTGGAATGTCTTGATGTTGGGTGACAATCTGCTCCGATGACTGTCCCCAGGACGTCATCGACACGCAAAACATAAATATCAACATCAAGTATTTGCTTCTCATTCTTAACTGCAATAATGGGAGAAAAATTATTATATTAATTATATGATACACAAATCTCTATCGTGCAAAGATAATGTTTTTTTATGTATTTATAGAGTCCCCAAGGAGAAATTTATTCAAATTATATGGATTGTGACGGAGATTTCTCGTGGAGCCAGAGGGAGTTGACCTTGCGGCGGATGGCGATGACATTGCCTGTGGTGATGGCTCCCATAATGATGAGACCAACAAGAATGGCGATGCCGATACCAGCGCCGCTGACACCGAATGCATGAATCATATCCATATAAGCGAATCGCCCTAGGAGCATGAATAAGATAGCAAGCACGAGCACAGCAACGTTAAGGCCGACAACGAGTTGGATGTAATGCCGAGATACTTGATCAGGTGAGTAGCCCAGCAGGAGCAAATCCTGGATTTTCTGGGTGTTCTTCTGCAACAGGAGATAAATGCTCAGCATGAGTACAAAGAAAGACAACAGGCTGATGAGAATTCCCACAGCTATGACAATACTGCTAATGACGATGAGGAAGTAGTTGGCCTTGCTGGACGACATCTTGTCGCCTGCCACCTCGTAGTGGTGCTCGTCCATGTACTGCTCTATCTTAATGTCTCCAGGCTTGTTGACCTCGGCAATGAGTCGCTGTGGATGTTGCTCGGCACCCGTTCCAAATTGCTGGTTGGCCCACTCCATGAACTCCTGGGGCACGATAACAGTGTTCAGACGGTTAGAGAAACCCACGATGCGGCCGGGCATGTCTTGACGCTTGCCGTTGCCGCTCAGCGTGAATTCCAGCGGCAGCATCTCGGCTTGGCCTTCGCTGATTTTGGGCATTCCCTGGGTTGCGGCGAAACCGAAATTGTAGAGGGACAGGTAGTCGCGCGATATCACTACGGGGACCTCGGGCTTGTCGGGAGAGAAACCCCAGTCATCGGGGTCGATGTCGATAAACTCATCGGGAATGGATTCAAAGAAAAACTGCGTGTGCATGGCATGTCCGTTGCCCACACCCAGTCGTGCGTCGATTGCAAAGTCACTGCCTAGGAATCTGCCCACCTGTCGGCACCAGGACTGCTGCTCCAGATCTTGGATGTCCGCGTCACTGAACTCGCCGTTGTTGCCCATCATGGCACCAGCTCCTGTCACCGCTCGGGTAATGATGAGGTAATCCTTGCTGATGAAGCTCTCCTCGTCGTTGAACACGGGCCGTAGGTCACGGTAGAATTGCACCGCGAGCAGGACGATGGTCAGTCCGATGAGGTTGGCTATGGCGAAGCCGATGAGTTGGCCCTTGCTGATGTGCTGCCGCAGCAGTTTCCAGATGATATCTTGCATGAGTTCCTTTAGATTTTAGAGGTTGAAGATTTTGTCTACATCCATTTGCAGGTGGTTGCCCACCGAGGTAGCGATGACACCGGCTCCCTGGCGCTGGGCCTCACCAATGATAAGACGTGCCGCAATACGGTTGTTCTCCTCGTCAAGGTGGCTCACCGGCTCATCCAGCAGAATAAAATCGCAAGGTTGGCACAGGGTGCGGATGATGGCTACTCGCTGTTGCTGGCCGATGGATAGTTTGGATACCAAGCTGTCTTGCTTGTCGGCAATGCCCATGTTCTCGAACATGCGGCGGATGTCGTCACGGGACTTGAACCCGGTAAGGCGGTTTTTCAGTTCCACGTTCTCCATTGCAGTGAGTTCTCCGAACAGTCGCATATCTTGGGGCAGATAAGCGATATGGTGCTGGCGCACGTCACACCACTGCTCGACCGTGAGGGTGAGGATGTCCTTCCCGTCAAAGGCGATGGTGCCGCTATAGTCTTGTCGGTATCCGTAAATGTAACTGCACAACGACGACTTGCCTGTGCCGCTCTCGGCGCTGATCAGGTAGTGTGTGCCGCGCCGGAGCGTGATGTCCTGCAGCCAGATGTCGCTGCGGATGCCGGGATGACCAGCGAACACGCAGGGCAGAGTATTATTGAGTTGTATCGTTTCCATTCTTTTCACAGTTATTGTGGCCATGGTATGGCTCGACGTGGATATTGGTCATCACCTCGCCCAGCGCGTTGCTCAGTTGCTGTTCGATGGCACGGGTGATGTCGTGTGACTCGCTGACGCTCAGGTTACCGTCCACCTTAATGTGCATATCCACCACGCTCAGGCTGCCGTTGCGCCTTGTGCGCAGGTTGTGGAATGCCTTCACGCCCGGTGTCCCCTTGACGATAGCGGAAATCGTATCCTGTTCGTTCTGAGGCAAGGAAACCTCAAGCAGTTCCTCAACAGCTGGCCGTCCCATTCGGTAGGCGAGCACGAGAATGAGAACGCTCACGGCAATAGCGGCCAGAGGGTCGAGCACGCGCCAACGCTCTCCCAGGAACATTGCGCCGGCCACTCCCAGCAGTGTCGCTGCAGTGGATAATGCATCGGCGCGATGGTGCCAAGCGTAAGCCTTGAGAGCAGCACTGCCTGTTTGGTGCCCCTTGATGCGTGTATAGTGATATAGGCCCTCCTTGACGGCAACAGCAATGATGCCCACAATAAGGGCGATGTTATGAGGGCGTTCCAGCGTGCCACCGTTGAGGGCTGTCCACACGTCACCCACGGCACCGGTCATCAGGCCCACGGCAACTACTACCAGAATGATGCTGATCAGAAATGCTGCCAGTGTCTCATACTTGCCCCTGCCGTATCGATAGCGCTGGTCAACACCCTTGCCCGACAGGCGTACCATGGCATATACCAGCGCGTCGGTCACCGTGTCGCTGATGGAATGGATGCCGTCGGCAAGGATAGCGGTCGAGTGCCCGAAGATACCCGTGATTATCTTGAGCGCCGACAGGCCCACATCGCTCGCCATACCCACCAGCGCACATTGTTTCTCTTGGTGGTTGCGATGGAAGTCCCGCTGTCGGGTGTCCTGTTGGTCGGTCATCGTGGATGTCATGTTGATGGATTCTCGTTTGAGCCGCAAAATTACAGTTTTTCTACTTACACCGTATCAACCAGTGGGGGCAAAATGATAAAAAGATATAAAAATTTGGTGATATTCAAAAGGCTTTTGTACTTTTGTAGCTCAAATAATCTTTAATCATTAACGCGAACCATTATTTTGACTTTGTCAAATAGGAACTGTTGATTATATCATTATTCAATTTTTATATTATATAGAATCATTTATGAGAAAAATTCAACTCTTGCTCGTTGCCGTCTTAGCGGTGATGCAGTTATCGGCCGCTAACGTGGATCTCGTGACGGCCCAGGCCAAGGCAGAAGCCTTCTTGAGGGCTCATACTCCTTCAGGGAAGATGATGGCATCATCTCCCATTAAGTTTGTGTCTCAGCGCACAATTACCAATTCCTCGAATGTGAATGTTCCTGTGTACTATATCTTTAACACTCAGGATCGTTTTATCATCGTATCGGGTGAAGATCGTGGTGAGGAAATCCTTGGTTGCGGTGACGCTCCTCTGGATTTCAACAACATCCCTTCAAACATGCAGAACTGGCTCAATTTCTATCAGAAGCAGATTGAGTACCTGCAGGCCCGCCCAGGCATGGTAGTAGAGGTGCAGACGAGGCTGAATGGGCCTAAGCGTGCACAGAATGTGGCACCGCTGCTCACCGCCCGTTGGGACCAGACAGCCCCCTTCTACAACCAGTGTATCATCAATAACAAGCAGTGTGTGACTGGATGTCCCGCAACCTCGTTGGCTCAGGTGTTCTATTACTGGAAATATCCCACTGCCGAGACTGGCGAAATCCCCGCTTATCGTTTCAGGGATGGTTATTCTTGGGTGAATGTGCCTTCGTTGCCTTCGATTACCTTTGATTGGGCTAATATGAAGGATTACTACGGCTGGACCGGCACTAGCGGAACAGCTGCCCAGAAGGCTGCCGTTGCTGCACTGATGCGTTACGTTGGCCAGGTCGAGCACATGAATTATGGCACTGATGGCAGTGGTATCAGCTCTGATAGCACCGTTTTGATTGCCAACGCCTGCAAATTCTTTGGTTATGACACCAATGTGCGTGCCATCAAGAAGTCAACTTATTACGGCTATGCTTATTACACCGATGCTCAGTGGGCCAACTTGATTCAGACTGAGCTTGAGGCAGGCCATCCCATCGTTTACTGCGCTATCTCTGATGAAGGTCAGGGTGGAGGCCACGCCTTCAATGTTGACGGCTACACGGTTTCCTCCAACAAGTATCACATCAACTGGGGATGGAGTGGCACCGGTAATGGCGACTTCGCCTTGAACGCTTTTACCGATTATGAAGGTATGACCTTTGACATCTATCAGCAGATGGTCATTGGCATCCAGCCTCCTGGTGGCCAGGTAACTTTCCCTGTGTTGAACGTTGACCTCGAGTCGATTGACTTTGGCACCGTGAACACTGGCGAAACAGTGACGCACACTTTCAATGTATCGGGAATGAATCTGCTTGATGATGTGACCTTCAGTGTGAGTGGTCAGAATAATTTCATCAATGCTATCACTATCACTCCTGAAACCCTTACAGCCGAACAAGTTGCCGCTGGTGCTACGGTCACTGTGACCTACTCTCCTCTCGTTGCTGGTACCTTCTCAGGTTCCATCAAGGTGGCTAGCTCCGGTGCAGAGCCTCAGACGATTGCCTTGACTGCCGAGGCTGTAGCCGTCCCAATTCTGACCGCTACGCCTTCTGAGCTGAGTTTCACCGCCGCCGTTGGCGAGGCTGCAACTGGCAACTTTACCCTCAAGGGTTACAATCTGACCAAGGTCGCTTATCTCAAGGTCGTTGACGCTACATCCGGTAGCGGTTTCTCAGTGAGCAAGTCAAACGTCACCGCGGCCAATGCCAACAATGGTGTGGACATTACCGTAACCTTCGCACCGACAAAGGCTGGCAACCACACTGCTCGCGTTATGCTGCGCAGCGCTGGTGCCGATACCATCTATGTGAATCTGGACGGTATTGCTAGCGGTGGTGTGACGACCTATGACCCCGTGATGTTGCCCGCTAATGCTGACTATGTCACCAGCACTTCATTCCGTGCCGACTGGACAGACCAGACGCCTGCCGAAATCGTAAGCAGCTACACATTGCAGTTCACAGGTGATGGTGCAACATCCACCATCCAAGGCATTACCAACAAATATTACACCTTGGAGAACCTGACAGCTGGTGCTATGTATTCCTACAAAGTCATGGCCTTCTATACCGATGGCAGTCAGAGCAACTGGAGTAATGTACAGGAGGTAACCCTGTTGCAGGGCCAGACTTATCCGATGGGTGATATCAACAAGGACGGTTTTGTGACTATCAGTGATGTGACTGACCTCATCGACTTCCTGCTTAGTGGCAATGGCGATGTAACTCTTGATGTCGCTGACGTCGATAACAGTGGCGACATCTCGATTTCTGACGTAACGACTCTCATTGATATGCTGCTTTCTGGTACCGATTGATAATAATCTATCATCAATACTGATAAGTCATTAGAGACTCATTTTGCGGGGCTTCCCAATGCGGGAAGTCCCGTTTTCGTTGATTTTATGGTTTTTGGTTGTGTTTGCAACGTATTGATAATTAGGTATTTGTATTTTTGGTAGATTATTGTATGTAATTTTATAACGGTTGTTTGCTATAATTTGAAAGAAATATTTGGTGTATAATAATTATTTTCTTTATCTTTGCCGCATCCAAAATTCTAATAATAAAACATCTTTGAACAATTAATCATTTAATTACCAATCAGTATGAAGAAATTATTATTCTTTGTGGCAGCCGCTCTTGCGGCTATGTCGCTAATGGCTGCACCTGTGGATCAGGCAACAGCTGTGAAAAAAGCCAAAAACTATTTAGCCAACGAGCTTTATGCTGGAAAGCTGATGGCTCCCGCAGCTATGAACCCAGTTCTGTTGAAGGCAGAGGTGGGAGATAATAAGCTCGGACAGCCCGTTTATTACATTTTTAACACCTCTACCACCTTCCTTGTAATGGCTGGTGATGATCGTGCTGAAGAAATCCTGATGGTCGGTGACGAGCCTTTGAGGGATATCAATAACCTGTCTCCGTCAATGAAGGCAATACTCAACCAGTACAAGGAGGAAATCACGTTCCTTCAGGATCATCCGAATCTGAAGGTTCAGAAGCCTTCTGAAATTGCTACTCCGCAACTGCGTGCCGTGACCTATGGCCCGCTGTTGACGGCAAAATGGGACCAGATGGCCCCGTATTGGAGCCAGTGCGTGTTCACCTATAACAACAAATCCTATCAATGCTTGACAGGTTGCCCTGCCACTTCGGCATCGATGGTACTTTACTACTGGAAATACCCGACCACTCAAGTTCCAGCAGTAGCTTCTTATACGGCAACCCTGGACCTTTCATATTATCAGAGCGTGAACTTTACTTATCCTGCGGTGTCTGCCACAACCTTTGATTGGGCAAACATGAAGGATACTTATACCAGTTACAATTCTACTCAGTCCAATGCTGTGGCCACTCTGATGCGTTATGTTGGTCAACTCGAGAAGATGATGTATGGTACTGAGTCTGCAGGTGGTAGTGGTATCTATACCACCCAATCCCAAATTATCGCTACCATGTTCAAGACGCTGGGATATGATTCCAATACCAGGTTGGCCAATAAGTCGTCTTATACCGATGCTAACTGGAAAGCGCTGATTCAGGCTGAAATGGCTGCTAGTCGTCCCGTCGTTTACTTGGGAGTGGACCCCCAAGGTGGCGGTCACGCCTTCAATGTGGATGGTTATCGTGACAGCGATGGCAAGTTTCACGTGAACTTCGGTTGGAGTGGCGATGGTAACAGCTGGTATGCGATGAACTCGTTCACTTACGGTGGTTATACCTTTAGCCAGACCCAGCAGGCTATCGTGGGCATCCAGCCTCCTGGTGGCGCTGCAAATACTCCTCAACTGACCGTTAACCCCACATCTTTGAGCTTTACTGGCGCCACTACGGGCCAGACTTATACTAAGACCTTTACGGTTTCTGGTGCTAATCTGACTGGCAACGTGACGATTTCGTCGAGCAACAACGCCTTTACTGTATCACCCTCAACCCTGACCGCCGCTCAGGCTCAGGCGGGCGCCACCGTTACCGTGACTTATGCTCCTACCACCGCAGGTACGCATAGCGGCAATATTACCGTGGCCAGCTCGGGAGCTACAAGCAAGACCGTCACTGTGTCGGGCAGTGCTACTGCACCTACACCCGTACTGACCGTAAATCCCACCTCGCTGAGCTTTAGTGGTTGCGTGACCGGCCAGTCTTATACCCAGACCTTCACCGTTTCGGCAACTAATGTGACAGGTAGTGTGAACATCTCATCGAATAACGCCAGGTTTACGGTATCCCCCTCGACCCTGACAGCAGCCCAGGCCATGGCCGGAGCTACCATCACTGTTACCTACAGCCCGACTGCCGCAGGCACTCACACCGGTACAATCTCTGTAACCAGCACAGGTGCAACCACTAAGACCGTGAGCGTATCAGGAACGGCGACCAGCACTCCCACAATGACAGTTACTCCCTCGACCCTGAACATGAGCACCGAAGTGGGCACACCAGTGACCGCGATATTCCATCTGCAGGGCTCTAACCTGACTAGCACAGTGATGCTTTCAGTGTCTGGTACGGGATTCTCCATCAACAAAACCAACATTCTCAAGAGTGCTGCCAACAATGGAACAGATGTTACCGTGACCTATAGCCCGACATCTGCTGGTACTCATACTGGTACAGTGACCCTCACCAGTAATGGAGCCGAGACTGTGACCGTTACTTTGAACGGCACGGCGACATCTACTGTACCGACCCTCAACGTTGATCCTACCTCATTGAGCTTCAACACCATTGTGGGCACGCCTGTGACGCAGACGTTCACTGTTACTGGCGTCAACCTGACCAACTCAGTATATCTTACTGTGTCTGGTGCTGGTTTCGCTATCGATAAGACCAATATCCTCAAGAACGCAGCTACCAACGGTTCCACTGTGACCGTGACCTATAATCCCACCGTCTTTGGCACCCATACTGGTACCGTAACGCTCACCAGCAATGGTGCCGAGCCTGTCACCGTTGCCTTGAATGGTGTTGCCGGTATGCTCAAGTTCGCACCCGTGATGCAGCCCGCAGATGAGAGCTACATCAACACGACCACGTTCCGTGCTGACTGGAATGACCAGACTGCTCCCGAAAATGTGGCAAGCTACACCCTGGAGGTAAGTGCTAAGACAGTTGAGCCCGAGCCCGAGCCTGAACTTATTGCCTCGCTTTCTGGCACAAGCTTCTCTGGCCAAGGCTACTATGTTGTCACGTTGCAGGCTCCATGGAGTGGCACCAACACCCGTGGTCACAACAATGAGATCATCTACTTCAGGAACAACTACGATGGTGATGGTTCCTATGGTAACATCACCTACACGGTTCCTGCCGGATATGAGAACGCAACCTTCACGGTGAAGATCACCTCGGGTACCAATGCCGAGGAAGCTGTTGGCAACTTAACCGTTGCAACACCTCAGACTGCAGGTGTAACGCAATACTTCAATCCCACCGAGACATACTCTTGGCTGGTAACTGCAAGCTCTGGTGAGAAGATCACCATCACCACTCCCGATGCCCAGTACTCACCTGATATCGCCCTGATCGAAATTTATTCAGGCAATGCTACCGAGGTGATGCTCAGGGCCAACGAGAGCGGTGATGCCCTTTATCGTCTGATCACCGGAATTACCGACAAGTTCTATACTGTAAACGAACTTGCTGCCGAGGGCACCTTCCTGTACAAGGTGAAAGCTCTGTATCTGGATGGTACCGAGAGCGAATGGAGTAACATCGAGGAAGTGACCTTGTTCGCCAGCTATCTGCTCGGTGATGTCAATAAGGATGGCCATATCAGCATCAAGGATGCAACGGACTTGATCGATTACCTGTTGGGTGGTAGCGGTGAAGACTTAGACCTTGTTGCAGCCGACTTCAATTGCGATAACAATGTCAGCATCATGGATGCCACCGACCTGATCGATTACCTGCTGGGCGGCAGCAGTACAGTAAATGCAATGCGTCCTAACAGGCATCTTGGCAGATAATAATTAAGAGAAGTCTCTTATAAAGACCCGATAACTTTGCGGGGCGCCATTCTCAATTGGCGTCCCGCAATTTTTTTCTGTCAAGAGTCAATCTTGTAGTCGTTTTGCTTTCTTGAGGTAAAGATTGAACTGGCGGGGAGATTGTGCCTGTTGGTTTATTAATTTCAGGTTTTCGTCAAATTCTAACTGTAAATCAAAAGATGTATTTTGTATATTGCAATTGTTTTTTGTAATTTTGCGGCAGTGAATTTTAATATCATTAGCTAAACCATCAAATAATGAATATGCATCTATTTCAAATGACGACCATATTTATGGTCGCATCATTGGGTCTGCCATTATTGAACAGTCCATGATACTGAAAAAAGCGCTAAGCTACTGAATGCAGTTTTGTGCCAATACAGTGACGGCACTATCTACATTTGAACCAATGCTTAATAAAGCCGAGATGGCCAATGGGAAAATGATAGATATATTGCGAAAAAAACTTAGTGATGTGGTTGTAGTAACTGGTTTATTTAATCATTGCACATTATATATTCTTTTAAATTATAACTATATGAAAAAAATTCTATTTCTTTTTGCAGTCGTACTTACGGCTCAACAAATTTTGGCCGCTGATGTCTCCCTTAAGGAGGCAAAGTCTGCTGCCAATGCGTTTATCACAAAACAAATAAAAGCTGGTAGCCTTAATGCAACCGCCGCATCCAACCTCCAGCTTGTCAAGGCCGAAGCATCTGTAGCTAAGCCCACGGCTGTGGACTACTACATCTTCAACACTGACCATTCTTATGTGGTAGTGTCTGGTGATGACCAGGCCCCGGAGATTTTGATGTACGGTGTAGAAGGCAAACTTGACATGGACAACATCCCTCCCGCCATGCAATGGTTGCTCAACAAGTACAAATATCAGATTGATGGCCTCAAGGCAGGCACTATGAAGCCAGTGAGCGCTCCCATGTTTTCTGCCACTGCCGTTGCACCTCTGGTAACCGCCAACTGGGACCAGAGTTCTCCTTACAACAACCAGTGCCCTACCAGTGGTGGCCGCCGTGCCGTCACCGGTTGTCCTGCCACGTCGCTGGCTATGTGCTACTACAAGTGGAAATGGCCTGAGACCTTTCCTGCATTGCCTGCCATCTCGAGTTCGAGCTCTGGCGGATATTCTGCAGCAGCTCTAGCTGAACGTGCAGCCGACTGGGACAACATCATCGATGAGTACACTGGTCCGTCAAACTACAGTTCCACAACTGCTCAGAAAAATGCTGTGGCATGGCTGATGCGTTATGCGGGCCAGGCTATTCCCGATTATATGTACGGCGCCGATGCCAGTGGTGCTGACGACCCCGAAATCTACCAGGGCGTACTCAACATGGGCTATACTGACGCACAGTATTTACAGCTTACGCAAATCGTGTCATCTGGTTGGAGCGGATACACCAATGGCCCGCAGAAATACACCGACGCCCAGTGGAACCAATTTATGCTGAACGAACTGTATAATGGACGTCCTATTGAGTATCTTGCTTGTGATATTACTTATGGTCAGGTTTCGGGTCATGCCTTCAACGTGTTTGGTTGCAATACCAGCGGCCAGTATTATGTGAATTGGGGATGGAGTGGCGACAGCAATGGCTATTGCACACTGCACAACTTCACCACAGCCACTGGTTCAACTGGTCAGTCTGGCTCTTATGTTTTCAAATATGGTGAGGCCATGATTATTGGCATCGAGCCTCCTGCAGGCGCTTCAAATAACCCCTCGTTGACCATTAGCCCCACATCTCTGAGCTTTACTGGTTGCACTGCAGGCGAGACTTATACCAAGACCTTTACGGTTTCTGGTGCTAACCTGACTGACAATGTGACGATTTCATCGGACAAAGATGCCTTTACAGTATCTCCTTCGACCTTGACCGCCGCCCAGGCAATGGCTGGCGCCACCATTACTGTGACCTTTGCTCCTACTGCAGCAGGTACGCAAAACGGTACTATTACCGTGGCCAGCTCAGGCGCTACAAGCAAGACCGTCACTGTGTCGGGCAGTGCTACTGTACCTACACCCGTGCTGACCGTAAATCCCACCTCGCTGAGCTTCAGCGGTTGCGTAGTCGGCCAGTCTTATACCCAGACCTTCACCGTTTCGGCAACCAATGTGACAGGTAGTGTGAACATCTCATCGAATAACGCCAGGTTTACGGTATCCCCCTCGACCCTGACAGCAGCCCAGGCCATGGCCGGAGCTACCATCACTGTTACCTACAGCCCGACTGCCGCAGGCACTCACACCGGTACAATCTCTGTAACCAGCACAGGTGCAACCACTAAGACCGTGAGCGTATCAGGAACGGCGACCAGCACTCCCACAATGACAGTTACTCCCTCGACCCTGAACATGAGCACCGAAGTGGGCACACCAGTGACCGCGATATTCCATCTGCAGGGCTCTAACCTGACTAGCACAGTGATGCTTTCAGTGTCTGGTACGGGATTCTCCATCAACAAGACCAACATTCTCAAGAGTGCTGCCAACAATGGAACAGATGTTACTGTGACCTATAACCCGACATCTGCTGGTACTCATACAGGTACAGTGACCCTCACCAGTAATGGTGCTGAGCCTGTGACCGTTGCCCTGAATGGTGTCGCCAGTACGCCAAAGTTCGCTCCCGTGATGCTTCCCGCTGACGAGAGCAAGATTAATGCCACTTCGTTCTGTGCCGACTGGACCGACCAGACCGATGCCCAAACCGTTGCCAGCTACACCTTGGAGGTATCGGCTATGACTGTTGAGCAAGAAACAGAAGCTAACGGGGTGATGCTTAGGGCCAGCGAGAGCGGTGATGCCCTCTATCGCCTGATTACCGGTATTACCGACAAATTCTATACTGTAAATGAACTTGCTGCCGAGGGTACCTTCCTGTACAAGGTGAAGGCTTTGTATCTGGATGGCACCGAGAGCGAATGGAGTAACATCGAGGAAGTGACCTTGTCAGCTAGCTATCTGCTCGGTGATATCAACCGGGATGGCCATATCAGCATCAAGGATGCAACTGACTTGATCGATTACCTGTTGGGTGGTAGCAGTGAAGGCTTAGACCTCGTTGCAGCCGACTTCAATAGTGATAATAATGTCAGCATCAAGGATGCAACCGACCTGATTGATTACCTACTGGGTGGCGGAGCACAATAAATGCAGAGTGTTCCAACAGCCATGCTGGCAGAAAATAATTAGAGACAATCTCTTATAAAGACCCGATATGATTGCGGGGCGCCATTTTCAATAGGCGTCCCGCAATGTATTAAGTGTCAATCTTGTGGTGGTCACACTTTCCAGAGACTAAAGAACAACTGTATAAACTGAAGTGGCGTGGTGATGTCGCCTGGCACTTATTGTTTTATGGTTTTTGTTAATTTGTTATTATAAATCAAAAGATAAATTTTGTTTATTGCAATTGTTTTTTGTAATTTTGCGGCAGTCAAAATTAATATCATTAAAACCAGATAATCATGAATAAGAATCTAATTCAATTGACTGCCATATTTGTGGCCGCATTATTGAAGCCGCCACTGTAGACCAGTCCGTGGCTCTGAAAAAAGCACAAAGCTGTTGAATGTGGTTTTATGCCTATACCGTAATGCCACCTTCTGCATTTGATTCTAGCTGGTTAAAGCCATGATGGCCAATGGATAAATGAAAGATGAATTGCTACAAAAGACATGAATCATGTGTTGTCTATGTAGCCGTATCATTTAATCTTAGAACACTTTTTTATTCTTTTAAATTTTAACTATATGAAAAAAATCCTGTTTCTTTTTGCAGCCGTTCTTACGGCTCTCCAAATGCCGGCCGCTGATGTGTCGATCTCGCAGGCACAGGCCGCAGCCAATGCGTTTCTAACAAAGCAAGTAGCCGCTGGACGCCTTAAAGCCTCAGCAGCATCCAACCTCCAGCTTGCCAAGGCTGAAGCCTCGGTAGCCAAGCCCACTGCAGTGGACTACTACATTTTCAACTCATCAAAATCCTATGTGGTGGTTTCTGGTGATGACCAGGCTCCCCAGATTCTGATGTACGGTGAAGAGGGTAAACTCGACGTGAATAACATCCCTCCCGCCATGCAGTGGTTGCTCAACAAGTACAAATACCAGATTGACGGCCTCAAGGCAGGTACCATGGCTCCATTGAAACTCCCGAAGTATGCCACGACTCCTGTTGCACCGCTGGTAAACGCCAACTGGGACCAGAGTGCTCCCTACAACAACCAGTGTCCCTCAAGTGGCGGTAGTCACGCTGTCACCGGCTGCCCGGCCACCTCGTTGAGCATGTGCTACTACAAGTGGAAATGGCCCGAGACGTACCCTGCAGTCGCAGCCCTCTCGGGTACTGGCGGTCTCTCAGCTGCGGCACTTCCTGAACGTGCAGCCGACTGGAATAATATCATCGATGAGTACACTGGTCCCTCCAACTATAGCTATACCAGTGATCAGGCCGATGCCGTGGCATGGCTGATGCGCTATGCTGGCCAGGCTATTCCCGACTATCAGTATAGCACCAGTGCCAGTGGTGCCAACGACCCCGAAATCTATCAGGGTTGCCTCAACATGGGCTATACAGACGCACAGTATCTCCTTCTCACTGAACTCGTGTCGTCTGGCTGGACCTACACCAATGGCCCGCAGCAATACACCGATGCCCAGTGGAACGAATATATGATGAATGAGCTGCATAACGGTCGTCCCATCGAGTATCTGGCTTATGACGTGAGTGGTTACAGCGTTTCGGGCCACGCCTTCAACGTGTTCGGCTGCGATGCAAACGGAAAGTACTATGTGAACTGGGGTTGGAGTGGCGATAGCAACGGCTATTGCACGCTTCACAACTTCACCACTGCTACCGGTGCAACGGGTCAGTCAGGCTCTTACGTCTTCAACTATGGCGAAGCCATGATTATCGGTATCGAGCCTCCTGCAGGTGCGCTCACCAATCCCAGAATCACTGCTAACCCCACTACGCTCACGATGAACACTTTCGTAGGCCATCCTGCGACCGCTACCTTCACGGTAACCGGTGCCAACCTCATCAGTAATGTGGCCTTGAGTATCAGCGGCGATAATGCCTTCTCTCTGAACACCAGCAGCATCAGTGTAGCCCAGGCCGAGAATGGAGTGAATGTCACGGTAACTTATAATCCCACTCGTGTTGGAACCAATGAGGCAACTGTCACCTTGACCAGCACCGATGCCGAGACTGTGACGGTCAAGATTAACGGTACAGCCGACCTGGAAACCTACGATCCTGTGATGCTCGATGCACGTAATATCACCTCCACCTCGTTTACCGCTGCCTGGACCGATGAGACTCCTGCTGAGAATGTGGAGAGCTACACCCTCTATGTGAGCGACAAGCCATTTAAACCCGCAGTTGCCCTGCTCGACTCTATCGACTGGACTTCGTCAAATAATATTCCCGCCAGCTGGAGTCAATATGGTCTGAACTATTATGGTTCCAATAGCGCATCCTATTTGAGCTCAGGTGGTTATGTTCAGAGCGGGACCTACGACCTCACAGGCTATGACAAGATGACCATCATGGTATATGCTGAGCCCTATAACAGCAACAATACCATTACCGTAACTACCAGTGTTGACAATAAGAACGTCTCTCTCGTGAATGGCAGCTCGTTCACCTGGTACACCATTGTTGTGAATTGCGCCAGCAGCGACGTTATGAAGCTCACTTCCAGTGGCTTGCCTGACATGAGGTACTTAAAGGTTTATGCCGGTGAAGTAACTCCCGCGCAGCTCAAAGCCTCAGAAACCGGCGATGATACTTATCGTGTTATCACTGGAATCACTGATAAGAGCTACACCGTTACCGGTCTTACACCTGGTGGTACTTTCAACTTCTATGTTGAGGCCAATTACACCAATGGCGGCGTCGGCTCCAGCAACACAAACCAGGTAACCCTCTTGGAGAACACTAATCCTGTTCTCACAGTAAATCCTGTGTCACTCAACATGACTGCTAATGTTGGCGAGACTGCAACCGCCACCTTCAATGTTTCTGGTGCCAACCTCACTGGCGATGTGACTCTGGCCTTGAATGATGAGAACGGTGTTTACAGCATCACCCCGACGACTATCAGCGCAGCCGATGCGATGAACGGCAAGGATGTGACCGTTACCTATACTCCCTCGACCTTTGGCAATCAAAACGCTACTGTAACCTTGAGCAGTGCAGATGCTGAAAATGTGACCCTTTCCCTGAATGGTACCGCAACCCTGGTTAAGGAAGTTCCCGTGATGCAGCCCGCAAATGAGAGCTACATCAACAAGACCACGTTCCGTGCCGACTGGACCGATGCAACTCCCGAGGAAAATGTGGCAAGCTACACCCTGGAGGTAAGTGCTAAGACAGTTGAGCCCGAGCCCGAGCCTGAACTTATTGCCTCGCTTTCTGGCACAAGCTTCTCTGGCCAAGGCTACTATGTTGTCACGTTGCAGGCTCCATGGAGTGGCACCAACACCCGTGGTCACAACAATGAGATCATCTACTTCAGGAACAACTACGATGGTGATGGTTCCTATGGTAACATCACCTACACGGTTCCTGCCGGATATGAGAACGCAACCTTCACGGTGAAGATCACCTCGGGTACCAATGCCGAGGAAGCTGTTGGCAACTTAACCGTTGCAACACCTCAGACTGCAGGTGTAACGCAATACTTCAATCCCACCGAGACATACTCTTGGCTGGTAACTGCAAGCTCTGGTGAGAAGATCACCATCACCACTCCCGATGCCCAGTACTCACCTGATATCGCCCTGATCGAAATTTATTCAGGCAATGCTACCGAGGTGATGCTCAGGGCCAACGAGAGCGGTGATGCCCTTTATCGTCTGATCACCGGAATTACCGACAAGTTCTATACTGTAAACGAACTTGCTGCCGAGGGCACCTTCCTGTACAAGGTGAAAGCTCTGTATCTGGATGGTACCGAGAGCGAATGGAGTAACATCGAGGAAGTGACCTTGTTCGCCAGCTATCTGCTCGGTGATGTCAATAAGGATGGCCATATCAGCATCAAGGATGCAACGGACTTGATCGATTACCTGTTGGGTGGTAGCGGTGAAGACTTAGACCTTGTTGCAGCCGACTTCAATTGCGATAACAATGTCAGCATCATGGATGCCACCGACCTGATCGATTACCTGCTGGGCGGCAGCAGTACAGTAAATGCAATGCGTCCTAACAGGCATCTTGGCAGATAATAATTAAGAGAAGTCTCTTATAAAGACCCGATAACTTTGCGGGGCGCCATTCTCAATTGGCGTCCCGCAAATTATTCAGTACAATGACCTTGCGATAAACTAAGAGGAAGACAATAAGTGCAATAAAGGCAATTTAGATTGAATTCAACTCAATTCTTTGTGCTTCTTGTCACTGGTGTCCCGTTAAAATGGTGGTAAATGTAAATAGGTTCTTGCGCGAAGTGCGATTAAAAATGCAACGAATGAGCTGGCTCGCAATCTCTCGTTGATGATTAATGTTTTTTTTTGTTGAAATTTTATCTATCTGATAATGAGATGGTTGCTTGTTGGCTTGTTGCTAAATGTAATAATATGCTATTTATATTCTTTAATTTGAAAGAAAAAATTGGGTCATAACGATTATTTTCTATATCTTTGCGGCAAATAATAATACTGTTAATTAAAACATCTTTAAACATTATTCATTATCAATTTTTATGAAAGAGTTATTCTCTTTAGTGGCGCCTGCGCTTGCGGCTTTATCACTAAGTACTGCAGTTGCTGATCAGGCAACAATGTCGCTAATGCTACCATCACAGAACTAATCTTTCAATATTTTTAATTTTTTAGTTATATGAAAAGAATCTTGTTACTTTTTGCAGTCGTTCTTACGGCTCTCCAAATGTCGGCCGCCGATGTGTCCGCTTCACAGGCACAAGCCGCAGCCAACTCGTTTCTAACAAAACAAGTAGCCGCTGGTCGTCTTAAGGCCTCAGCAGCATCCAACCTCCAGCTTGTCAAAGCTGAAGCCTCAGTAGCTAAGCCCACTGCAGTGGACTACTACATTTTCAACTCATCAAAATCCTATGTGGTAGTTTCTGGTGATGACCAGGCTCCCCAGATTCTGATGTACGGTGAAGAGGGTAAACTCGACGTGAATAACATCCCTCCCGCCATGCAGTGGTTGCTCAACAAGTACAAATACCAGATTGACGGCCTCAAGGCAGGTACTATGGCTCCGGTGAAACTCCCGAAGTATGCCACGACTCCCGTTGCACCGCTGGTAACTGCCAACTGGGACCAGAGCGCTCCCTACAACAACCAGTGCCCCACCAGTGGTGGCAGTCATGCTGTCACCGGTTGCCCGGCCACATCGTTGGCGATGTGCTACTACAAGTGGAAATGGCCCGACACGTATCCTGCAGTCGCAGCCCTCTCGGGTACAGGTGGTCTCTCTGCTCCAGCGCTACCTGAACGTGCAGCCGACTGGGATAATATCATCGATGAGTACACCGGTCCCACCAACTACTCCTATACAACTGAACAGGCCGATGCCGTGGCATGGCTGATGCGCTATGCTGGCCAGGCTATTCCCGACTATCAGTACAGCACCAGTGCCAGTGGCGCTAACGACCCCGAAATCTATCAGGGTTGCCTCAACATGGGTTACACCGATGCCGAGTATCTCCTTCTCACTGAACTCGTGTCATCTGGCTGGACCTACACCAATGGCCCGCAGCAGTACACTGACGACGAATGGAACGAGTATATGTTGACCGAACTCCAAAACGGTCGCCCCATCGAGTATCTGGCCTATGATGTCAGCTACGGTTTCTATGTTTCGGGTCACGCTTTCAACGTGTTCGGCTGCGACGCAAACGGGAAGTACTATGTGAATTGGGGTTGGAGTGGCGACAGCAACGGCTATTGCACGCTGCACAACTTCACCACTGCTACTGGTGCAACGGGTCAGTCAGGCGCCTACGTCTTCAACTATGGTGAGGCCATGATTATCGGCATCGAGCCTCCTGCAGGTGCTCTTACCGATCCCAGAATCAAGGTTAACCCCACTACGCTCACCATGAACACTATATTGGGCAATCCAGTCACCGCTACGTTCACAGTTACCGGTTACAATCTCACCGAAGACGTGTACTTGACTCTCAGTGGTGACGATGCCTTTTCATTGAGCGCCAATAGCATCAATGTGAGCGAGGTTCAGAATCAGGGTGGAGTGACTGTTACTGTAACCTATGATCCCACGACAGTTGGCACCAATGAGGCTGTGATCGCCTTGGCTAGCGAGGGTGCCGGAACTGTGACGGTCAAGCTCAACGGTGTTGCCGACCTGGAAATCTACGATCCTGTGATGCTCGAAGCCACTAATATTACATCAAAGTCGTTTACAGCCACCTGGACCGATGAGACTCCTGCTGAGAATGTGGAGAGCTACACCCTCTATGTTTCCGCCGAACCTTTCTTGCCCCCAGTTGCCCTGCTCGATACTACCGACTGGACCTCGAACAACAATGTGCCTGCCGGCTGGACGGCCTCTTCTCTGAACTATTACGGGTCCAACAACGCATGTTACCTTAGTTCTTCTGGCTATGTGCAGACTAAAACCTATGACCTCACTGGTTATGACAAGATGACCGTGATGATTTATTCAGAGCCCTATAATAATAACAACACCATGACTGTGGCTACTAGCGTTGATAGCAAAACCATCACTCTTACAAACGGCAGCTCGTTCACTTGGTACACTTTCGTTCTGGATTGCGCCAGCAGCGACTATATCTATCTTACCACAAGTGGTTTGCCTGACATGAGGTATATGAAGGTTTATGCCGGCGACCTCACCGCCACTACTCAGCTCAAGGCCTCAGAAACCGGCGATGAGAATTATCGTGTCATCACCGGCATTACGGGCAAGAGCTACAACGTAACCGGTCTCACTGAGAATGGCACCTTCTACTTCTATGTGATGGCCAACTACATCAATGGCGCTGTTGGCAACAGCAATACCGAGGTAGTGACCTTGACCCAGGGCGGCCATGGGTATGATATCGGTGATGTCAATCACGACAACGTAGTGTCAATCGTGGACGTGACCGACCTGGTTGACTATCTGTTAGGCAGTGGTGACATCTGCCTTGAGTGTGCCGACATGGATGGTAGCGGAGATGTTAATATCTCGGATGTGACCGATTTGATTGACTATATGTTAGGAGCACATTGATATCGAGTCAGATAACCTTATAAATTGAATCGGGCATCAGCACATGAAACGCTGATGCCCGATTTCATTATGTGTCTCGGTGGATTGTAGCGCGTTATTGGCAGCGCATCGTTATGGTCATGATAAAACCGCGTAGGAAGGCATCGGTGTCCATGCGTTTCTTGCCCGATTGTTGCAACTGCATGATCTGTAGCCAGCCATCGGCACAGGCGATGCGCAATGTCTTGCGGTCGGCACGGATGGCGCCGGGCTCGGGGCATTCGCTCTCGCCGAACGGCTCGGGTTCGCCCGTCTGATAGATCTTTAGTGTTGTCACCTCATTGCCTGCTTCGTTCAGGATAACGGTCCATGCGGCAGGGTAGGGCGAGAGGCCGCGGATATGGTTGTAAACCTGCTCGGCAGGACGTGTCCAGTCGATGCGGCAGGTGTCCTTGAAAATCTTGGGAGCCGGAGTGGCTTGCTGGCCCGCAGTGAGCATCTGGTCTTGAGGGATAGGCTTGACGGTACCCGCGATGATGGCGTCAACAGTCTCGATTACCATGTCGGCGCCCATGACCATCAGGCGGTCGTGGATGTCCTCCACATTATCGTGGCGACCGATGGGGCAGGAACGTTGTTGGATTACGTCGCCCGTGTCAATCTCGTGCTTGAGGAAGAACGTGGTCACGCCGGTCTCGGTATCGCCGTTCATCACGGCCCAGTTGATGGGAGCGGCACCACGGTAGCGCGGCAGTAGTGATGCGTGCAGGTTGAAGGTGCCCAGCGGAGGCATCTGCCACACCGCCTCGGGCAGCATCCTGAAGGCGATGACGATAAACAGTTGGGCTCCGTAACCTCGCAACTCTTCAATGAACGCCTCATCCTTGAGGCTCACGGGTTGCAACACCGGCAGTCCATGCTCGACGGCATAACGTTTGACATCGCTCTGCTGCAGCTGGCGTCCTCGTCCCGCAGGCTTGTCGGGCATAGTCACAACAGCAACTACGTTATAGCCGCCGTCAACCAAGCGACTTAGGCTCTCGACTGCAAAATCGGGAGTCCCGAAAAAAACTATCTTCAGTTCCTCTTTAGTCATTTGTATATATCATTGCTTCTCAGTTAAATCTATCCTATCCATTACAGTTCCTCTATTAGAATGACACGCACAAGGCTCCGCCAACCACCCACTGGTGTAGATGTTTGATCGTACTTGAGGTGAATGTAGCCGCAATATCAACATCAAACATCTTGAGAAACCAATCTCGGTAGTCGGGACAGAACTTCGTAATGAACTCATCGGGAGCGTAGGAGGCCGTGAAGGTCTTCTTGGAATAGTCGTAGTCGCAGAACAAACGCCACGAGAATGAGTTCTTGTAGGCATAGGTTAGTGAGATGCCGGAACCAAATTTCATTGAGTTGCTCGCACTCACATCAAGATAGTCCCAATCGTGGTAAGCTATTTCATCGGTCCTAGTATATACAAAGCCATCATCCACTTCTCTCATATTGAGCTTGTCGCCCGAGAACACTGCGTTAATATCGATATCATCCATGATACTACGACCCACCAGCAACTTGGTGCCAATAGCGAAGCGTGACGACAGCGGAAGGCTGAAATATAAACCGGCGTCGGCTGCGAACTCAGTGATGTGGTCACTCTCGATATTGAGATACAAATCGGGACTTCCGATAGAAAAATCAGGGTCTTCTTTTAAGTCCTCATTTAAGACAGCCTCCTCAAATGTAGTAAACGCTTTCCAACCGTTGATAGGTGTACTCTTGACACGCAGGCGACCACCAATTCCAATGTAGCGGTTAAAAAACCATGCACCCTCGGCTCCTACAGCTGTAGATGATCGGAACTGCAGGTGAATGGGGTCGGTGTCTGCTTCATCATCATCACCACCAGGGAAACCGTAATTGAAGCCTGGCAGAATTAAGTTTTTGTTGCCGAAGCCGATACCCATAGAGATGGCGAAGAACGAGGGATTTTTCATTAAGTCGGGATGAGTGCTGATGTCGTTGCGCAGCAATCCTCTCTCTTTGAAAAGCAAGTCACAAATGCCATAGGCCAGCTCGGTTGACAGGATACCGATGCCGGCTCCTGAAAGCACATCCGATATCCAGTGGCGGTTGTTGAGTACGCGCATCACGCCAGTGGCTGTGGCTACGGAATAACCTGCAATAGAATACCATGGTGAGCGTGTCAAGCCATACTCCTTGTGCAGGATGGTGGCGGCGCAGAAGGCCGTCGCCGTGTGTCCCGATGGCCAAGAGTTGCGGGTTGTGCCGTCAGGACGCATCTCGCTAGAGGTATATTTGATGCCGTTGACAAAGCCAGCCATCACTGCATAGGACCCTGCTGCCGATGCAAACAGGCGGGGCCAGTCGGAACGACCCTCGACACCGCCTATCTTCAGACCAACAGCCAAGACGAGGGGCGCAAACTGCGTGAAGTTGTCAATCTCGCTGTGGAAGTGATCCACGAGGCGTATTTTGGCGTTCATGTTGCTATAGTCCTGCCGGAAGGCCGCTTTCTCGCCCTTGGCGATCAATCCAGCAAGAAATACGGGAATTCCCACCCACGTCTGGTCCTGCAAGAAGGTGTAGGGCTTGGTATTGGGATTGGTGCGGCTCTTAAAGAAGGTGAAATCAGGAGAGTGGGTCGGCTCAAAAAGGCTCAATTTTGGCATTTCCTCGCCAAGTCGCTCCTGCAGGACGGTGTCAAGGAGCACCACCTCCTCTGCGGGCAATTCGATCTCGGCAGTAGGTGCATCATCGATGGTTGATGGTATGGAGTCAATACCAGTGATATGATTCTCAACCCCTGATATGTCATCAGCCGCTTGGACCATGAACGGCATCAGCATTGCAACGATAAGTAGAGATATTGCGTAAAACTTTCTCATAATAATATTGTAATGAAACACTGTCAATTTTGGCACAAAATTACTGTTTTTTGCGCAATAGGGCAAAAAAATGATAAATAGGTGGCTTGCCATCAACCGCGCCACCCAGATTGGCGTGAGGCTGCCATGTGCGGGGCTATTAATCGTATGTATAATGTTTCAGCACCTGGCGGTAGCTGTTGAATATCTTGCTCTTGGAGACAAAGCCCACATAGTGGCCGTCCTCGTCAACGACGGGCAGGTTCCATGCTCCGATATCGTCAAAGGTCTTCATCACTTTCTCCATGGGAGTGCCCACAATCACCTTAGCGGGTGGGGTGGCCATGAAGCGGTGGACTTGAATGCGGCGGTACAAGTCGGGACGGAACATGATGTTGCGGATATCGTCGAGCTGCACCACGCCCACGAGTTTGCCACTATCATCAATCACGGGGAAGAGATTGCGGTGGCTCTGGGCAATGACATCGACCATGTCCTTGAGGCTCATGTCGGGATGAATGATGGAGAAATCCTTCTCGATAACACTGTCCATTTTTAATAAGGTGAGCACCGAACGGTCCTTCTGGTGGGTGAGCAACTCGCCGCGTTTAGCCAGTCGTCGTGAGTAGATGCCGTAGGGGGTGAAAATGCGGCAGATGCCGTAACTGCTGGCCGAGACGATTAGCAGCGGCAGGAACAGGTCATAGCCGCCGGTCATTTCGGCGGTGAGGAAGATGCCCATCAGCGGCGCATGCATTACACCAGCCATCACTCCGGCCATGCCCATGAGGGCAAAGTTCTTGATGCTCAAAGGCGTTTCGGGGTCGATAATGCCCAAATGGTTGAACAGGTAGGCAAAGAAGACGCCTGCCATGCATCCGACGAATAGCGAGGGCGCAAACGTACCGCCCACTCCGCCACCACCATTGGTGGCTGCCGTGGCAAATACCTTGAAGGCGCCCAGGGCAAACAGGAACAGCAGCACCGCCACGGTGTTGTCGCGATAACTGTAGAACAAGCTGTTATTGAAGATGCCTGTCACATCGCCGCTGATCAGGCGCGTAATGCCGTCAAAGCCCTCGCCGTATAGCGGAGGCATCAGGAAGATGAGAACGCTCAGCGTGAGGCCGCCCACGACAAACCGCACCCAGCGGTTGCGAAGTTTCTTGAACCGCGCTTCGATGCGGTCAATCAGCGTGATGAAGTAGAGTGATACAAAGCCGCAAAAGACACCCAGCAGCACCACATACGGGATGCGGGAAGCGTAGAACGGCTCACTCTGCGAGAAAAAGAACTCGACGTTATAGCCCGTGAACACATAGGCCACCGTGGCGCCTGCCACCGATGCAATGATCAGTGGAATAGCGGCTCCCGCCGTGAGGTCGAGCATGAGCACCTCGATGGTAAACAATAGTCCAGCGATAGGTGCCTTGAAGATGCCGGCGATACCTGCCGCTGCACCACAAGCCACCAGCATGGCCATCTTTTGGGGGGTGAGCCTGAAAGCCTGCCCCAGGTTGCTGCCAATTGCCGCCCCAGTGAATACAATCGGGCCCTCGGCACCGACCGATCCACCGAATCCGATGGTCACCGACGAGGCGATGAGCGACGAGTACATGTTGTGGATCTTGAGGCGGCTCTTTTTGAGGGCCAGCGCATACAGAACGCGAGTAACACCATGCGATATGGGTTCGCGCGCAATGTAATAGACATAGAGCGATGCCAGGGCGATACCGATGGCGGGGAAAACCAGATAGAGGAAATTCCCTTGTTCAATGATGAAACGACTGGTCAGGAAACCTGCGATGAGTCCGATGAGCGTCTTGAGCAGCACGGCGGCCAGCCCCGAGGCAATGCCCACGACGAGGGCAAGCAGGGCGACGAAGGTGCGGTCGGGCAAGTGCTTCTCCCTCCACATGAGCATGCGGATCCACCAGTTGGAGCGTTCGTTGGATGGAGCTCCGTCACTGGTTGCAGTCTGATGTGTAGGAGTATCACTGGCCATTACATTCCGCGTCCTGTGAAGACTATTTTAATGGTGTAGATAAGTATCTTCAAGTCGTTTATCAACGACATGTTGTCAAGATACATGAGATCATACTTGACACGCTCAACCATTTCATCTACATTCTTGGCGTAACCAAACTTGACCATACCCATCGAAGTGATGCCTGGCCGCACTTGATGAAGGAGGGCATAGGAGGGTACACGCTTGGTGATCTGGTCAATGTAGTACTTGCGTTCGGGACGGGGACCCACGATGGACATGTCGCCCATGAGGACGTTCCAGAACTGGGGAAGTTCGTCGATGCGGTACTTGCGCATGAAACGGCCGAATGGGGTGATGCGGGGGTCGTCGTCCGATGAGAGTTGAGGACGTCCCGCCGCTTCGGCATTCTGGATCATCGAGCGGAACTTGATGATGTTGAAGGGCTTATTGTGAAGGCCGATGCGCTCTTGCAGATAGAACACCGGTCCAGGGCTTGTGCCCTTGATGATGCATGCAACGATAGCATAGAGGGGTGAGAGGACAATCAAAGCCAGCATTGAGACGATGACGTCGATGGCGCGCTTGATGTTCTTGCCGCTGTCGCTCATGCTGCTGCGCGAAATGTTGACAAGCGGCTCGCCATAAATGTCGGAGATGCGCACCTGAGACTGGATCATGTTGAACCGTTCGGGCGAAATCATGATGGGCAGGCCCAGCGCGAAGAGTTTGTTGATGGCATTCATCGTCTGGTGGGTGTCGTCGCGGGTGGGCACGACGATGAGTTCCCAAATGCCTTCTTGGTCACAAACCTCCTTAAGCTCGTCGAGTTCGTAGCAGGGCAGGGGATTGCCCTTGACGGGGTTCTCGCCGGGAATGTTGACATATCCGCGGATGTCGTAGCCCGAGGAACGCCGTTTGGCGTTGAGTTTGTTGACAAAGTTGACCGCTGCCGACCCGCTGCCAATGACCAGGGCAGGGAATGTCCACTTGCGGGATTTGATGCTGTTAGAGGCCGCATTGGTGATGATGGCTCGCATGAAATAGACGAAGCCGAAAATTAACCCCCAAAGGATGAGTATCATCTCGTAATCGTTTCCACGGACGCCCACCACGTCATTGATAAGTGCCACAAAGAAAATAATGAGCGTGTTGATTGTGGCACTGGCGGCAGTGGTGAGCAATTCCTGGATACGGGATTTGCGGCACACGTTATTATAATATCCGCTGAAGGCATAGGTCACCATCATTAGCAACGGGAACACAATCTGTCCCAGGAGTACCATATCGGTCTTGAGGTAGCTTTCGAGATACTCATGGCCGATGACGGCTCCCATGTGCCAACGCAGGCAGTTAAAACTGAACCAGGCGAGGTTTGACATCAAGAAGTCTCCAATCACATACTTGATGCGTTGGACGTGCGCCTTGTTGTTGAAATCTAACCTGATTCTCATGGTTCCCTTGGTTTTTTAGTTATCTGATGATTTTGAAGGTGCCGTCACGACTCAACAGGATGATGTTGGAGGGTTGGTGCTTTGTAGTGTCGTTACGGCGGTATTCCACGGCATAGTCCACACCATTTACAATTGAGGAGTCAATATCGGCGAATCGTTTGGCGGTAGGCTCGCCGCTCACGTTAGCCGACGTGGAGACGATGGGCTTTCCGAAACGCTCACACAGGCGGTGGCAGAATTCATCATTCGGAATTCTGATACCTACGCTGTCCTCATTACCCAGCACATTGGGTGCTATGTTGTAAGCTCCCTCATAGATGATGGTCAGCGGATTAACTGCTACATCGATGAGTTCACGGGCAATCATGGGTACATCCACCACATAGTGGTCCAGGTGGTCTGCACTGTCGATAAGCACGATGAGCGCCTTGCTGTCGTCGCGCTGCTTGAGTTGGTACACTCGTCTCACTGCATCGGCATTGGTCGCGTCACAGCCGATGCCCCACACCGTGTCGGTGGGGTAGAGTATCAGCCCTCCAGCGCTCAACACCTTGAGGCATTGAGCGATATCGGCATCCTGTTGCACCCTGATTTTTTGTATTTGTTCCTTATTTAGACTCATTTATTTTCCCTGTTGCTTGGCCCAGCTGTCTTTCAGGCCGATGGTGCGGTTGAAGACGAGGTGGCCCGGGGTGGTGTCCTGATCGACGCAGAAGTAGCCGATGCGCTGGAACTGGAAGGTATCACCCACATTGGCGGTCTCGGCGAGGAACGGCTCGATTTTAGCATCGGTGATGACTCGCAAAGAATCGGGATTGAGCAGCTCGCGGAAGTCGTGCTCGGTGTCGGCGCTTGGATTTTCAACGGCGAACAAGCGGTCGTAAAGCCTTACCTCAGCATCGACACAGTGGCGGGCGCTTACCCAGTGCAGTGTGCCCTTGACCTTGCGCTGACTGCCGGCGCTGCCGCTCAGCGTGTCGGCGTCGTAGGTGCATTGGATCTCAGTCACGTTGCCGTCGGCATCCTTGGTGCAGCCAGTACACATGATAATATAGGCTCCCTTGAGGCGCACTTCCTTGCCTGGCGTGAGGCGGAAGAATTTTTTGGGCGGCTCTTCCATGAAGTCGTCGCGCTCGATGTAAATCTCGCGTGAGAAGGGCATCTGGTGCTTGCCGGCATTTTCCTGCTCGGGGTTGTTGTCCATCTCCATCATCTCGACCTTATCCTCGGGATAGTTGGTGATAACAACTTTGACCGGATTCAAAACGGCACTCACGCGGTTTGCGTGATGGTTCAATTCTTCGCGGATGTTGTGCTCAAGCAGGCCGATGTCGTTCAGCGCCTCATACTTGGTGTAGCCGATGTCCTCGATGAAATTTTTGATGGCTTGGGGCGTATAGCCGCGGCGTCGCAGGCCACAGAGGGTCGGCATGCGGGGGTCGTCCCAACCGGCCACGAGACCTTCCTTGACGAGTTGCAACAGTTTGCGTTTGCTCATCACTGTATAGGTGAGGTTCAGGCGGTTGAACTCAATCTGGCGGGGACAGTACTCGCTGGCGCTCTCGCCGGCCAACTCATGCACGAAGTAGTCGTACAGGTCGCGGTGGGGTACAAACTCCAGCGTGCAAATCGAGTGGGTAACGCCCTCGAAGTAGTCGCTTTGGCCGTGGGCAAAGTCATACATGGGATACACGTTCCACTTGTTGCCTGTGCGCCAGTGCGGCGTCTTGATGATGCGGTAGATAATCGGGTCGCGGAAGTGCATATTGCTCGACGCCATGTCGATCTTGGCGCGCAACACGTGGCTGCCCTCTTCAAATTCACCTGCATTCATCCGCTGGAACAGGTCCAGGTTTTCCTCAACGGTGCGGTCACGATAGGGACTGTTGGTGCCGGGCGTGGTGGGCGTGCCTTTTTGCTGGGCAATCTGCTCGCTCGTCTGGTCGTCAACATAGGCTTTGCCTTCCTTGATCAGGCGAATGGCGAAGTCGTAGAGTTTGGGGAAGTAATCGCTGGCATAGTACAGCCGGTTGCCCCAGTCATAGCCCAGCCAGTGGATGTCGCGCATGATAGCCTCGACATACTCGGTGTCCTCCTTCTGTGGGTTGGTGTCGTCGAAGCGCAGGTTACATGTGCCACCAAATTTCTCGGCTACGCCAAAGTCCATGCAGATGGCCTTGGCATGGCCGATGTGCAGGTAACCGTTGGGCTCCGGTGGGAAACGTGTGTTCAACCGTCCCCCGTTCTTACCAGCCGCCAAGTCCTCAGCGACAAACTGCTCTACAAAATTCAAGGGCTTCTTCTCTTCAGCCCCAGCGTTGATATTCTCAATATTCTCCGCCATAATATATAAATGTATCCTTTCTTAAAAGTTTTTCTACTTATCAAACCACAAAAGTACAAAAAAACTCATAACACTTCCACACATTCACTTGATTATTTTGTCTCGATGCTGATGTATGCGAAAAAATATACTTGTCTAAAGTATCCATTTCAAGGCTATTTTAGACAAGTATAATACGTGATTCCTATTTTCTAATTCTTACCCTCTAACGTAGTGTGGCATCTCTTGGGGGATGACCATGGAAATTTCTACCATGCCGCAGACCTTGCCATCCTTGCGCCAAGGCGTCTGATAGATCATTTTCTTGACGCCTTGCTTGTCGATGGTGTAGCAGTTGACGGTGTCGGTAGCAATCATGTGGCGGATTTTCTCTTGCGACTTGGGGCTATGGCAAGGCATGAGGTTCTTGCCCAACATCGTGTGGCCTTCCTTGTCAAAAGTGGCACGAGAGCGCTCATTCATGAAAATCACTTTGCCTTCCAGATCACACACGGTGATGGCACAATGCGTGCCCTCGGCCCACGCCAGGGCCTCGTTGATAATATCTTGCTCGTTCATTTTTACTTGTATATGGGTCTTAAGGTCATTTTACTTGTTGTTTACAACATTCACGGGCTTTCCGTCAAGGTAGGCGGCCACGTTGCTGGTGATCACGTCCATCAGGCGCTTGCGGGCCTCAAAGCTGGTCCAGCCGATGTGGGGCGTGATGTAGCAGTTGCGTGCTGTCAGCAGCGGATGGTCTGCTGCGGGAGGCTCAACGCTGGTGCAGTCGATAGCGGCTGCATACAGGTGCCCGCTGTTCAATGCGTCAGCCAGGTCTTGCTCGTTGATGAGGGCACCGCGTGCCATGTTGAGCACGATGGATCCTTGTTTCATCAACGCCAGACCCTCGGCGTTAATCATTCCAGTGGTGTCGGCATTGAGCGGACAGTGCATGGTGAGTACGTCGCTGGTGCGCAACAGGTGCTCCAGGTTGTCAGCCTTGATGATGCCATCGGGCAACTGGTCCTGGCTTTTGCTGGTATAGGCCATCACGCGCATGTTCATCGCCAAAGCCATGCGGGCTACGGCTCCGCCGATGTTGCCCAGTCCTACGATACCCATCTGCTTGCCGGCCAGTTCGATAAGGGGCGTGTTAAAGTATGCGTAACTGCCGCAGTTGGTCCACTTCAGGTCGTGGGCCTCGTCGGTATAGTGCTGGGGCTGCCAGCAGATGTTGAGCAGGTGGGCGATGGTGAGCTGAGCCACACTGTCGGTGCTGTAGGCTGGCACATTAGTCACGATAATGCCTCGGCGCGTAGCCTCGGCACAGTCCACGACGTTAAATCCGGTTGCCATCACGCCGAGGTATTTCAGGTCAGGCAACTTCGCTATGGCGGCGGCATCTACCGGGACCTTGTTGGTCAACACCATTTCTGCACCTTTACAGCGCTCGAGCACAGTATCAGCGGTACCAAAGTCATAAATGTCACACGGCGCTAATGCCTTCATCGGTTCCCAGGAGAGGTCGCCGGGATTGCCGGCATATCCGTCAAGAATAACGATTTTTCTCATATCAGTTTATATTATATAATGTTTGTGTCTAAAGGACTTAATTGGTCAATGTGAGTCACAAAATTAAATGAAAAAAGCCAAATGACAAAAATTATCGCTAATTTTGCCAATTAATTCACTTTTTGGATTCTGCTCTAATATGGATAACAAGAAACTGGTCAGTACCGTCGCTGCCAATTTGGGCCGTAGCACTAAAGACGTGAGCAAGCTGCTTGAAGCGTTTGCTGGTGTGTTGCGTACCCGTTGTGGCGAGATGGATAGTGTGATTGTGCCGAGCTTTGGCACGTTTGAGCCCAAGAAGCGCAATGAGCGCGTGATGAATCACCCGTCAACAGGTAGGCGCATGTTGGTGCCCCCGAAGATTGTCGTGGGATTCAAGATCAGTGGTGTGCTTAAGGCGAAACTCAAATAAATCAGGAGGGTAAGTCATGAATGCCAAAATCACATTTGTTGAACTAGTTGACCTGATTGCAGAATCCACCTCAACGACCAAGCGCGTGTGTGAATTGTTCCTGAGGGAATTGTTCTCTACCGTCTCCCAGGCGCTCATCGATGGCGAGGATGTGAAAATCAAGGGTGTGGGAACCTTTAAGGTGATTCATGCTAAGCCACGTAAGAGCGTTAGCGTGTCAACTGGCAACGCCATCGAGATCTCCGGCCACAATAAGTTGTCGTTCACCCCTGATAAATCGTTGTCTGATGCTGTGAACCTGCCGTTTGCCCAATTCGAAACCGTTTTTCTGGATGATGCGATGACCGATGAGCGACTGGAAGCGATCGATAAAGAGTATCCGTCCTTGTTCGATCAGGACTTGCCGGCTGTACAGAAAGCTAAACCTACAGGAGATGAATCGCTCAAGGAGCCGGAGGAAAATCAGCCGGAAGTTGAAGAGACACCAGCCGAAGACGTGAAAAAAGTAGAAGAAGAAATACCCGTTCCGGAAGAGCAACCCGTTGCAGAGGCAGTACCCGTTGAAGAAGAGGATTCTTCTGAACCAGAGAAAACGGTAGAACCGGCTCATGCAGCTCCCGTTTCACGTCCGATGCTCATCGGTATCCCTATTGATGGACCCTCACAACCGGTTCCAGAGCCTGAGCCCGTAGAGGAGCCTGACCCGGATGAGTATTTCTACCGTCCTGCTCCCCGTAATGCTTATACTCCTACGGCCGAGCAACTGGAAAGTATGCCGAACAAGCATGGCAAACGCATGTGGGTACTGGTGGCAATAGGGGTCTTGGTCGGTTGTCTGTTGATGTGGCTGCTGATGAGAAGCTGTGGTAAGGCTGAACATTCCTCAGGAAACGTCATTGCTGCCGACAGTGACACAGTTGCTCTTGCCGATGAGGAACCGATTGTTACCGAGACGATTACTGATCAGAATGTCTTGAGCACCATGGCAGCCAAGCATTATGGCAGCCAGTGGTTCTGGGTTTATATCTATGAAGAGAACAAGGATAAAATCAGCAATCCTGACAATGTGCCCCTTGGCACTGTTCTGGTGATACCACCTGCCGAGAAATATGGCATCGACGCCAATGATCCCGCCAGCCTGAAGAAGGCGCAGAATCTGTCGTGGAAAATCCTGAAGGGCAAAAACTGAAATAACAAGAGGAATACTCCACTATCATAATGCCTTGATTTGGCAGACAATGATTGTCTGCGAGTATGTCTTTAATAGGCGTTGATGATTGCGGCTATTTCACGGGCATCATCGGGGGTGATGGGATGTGCGATAGGCAGAGAAACGACCTCGTCGGCAAGGCGGTCGGCAACGGGTAGGGGCGCATGTTGCAGATCTTGGTAACAAGGTTGCTGATGGGGTGGGGTAGCGTAATGGATATCAGTTCCAACACCATTGTCAGCCAAATGTGCGCGGAAGGCGTCGCGGTTTTCCACCCTGACTACATATTGGTGCCAAATCTGTTTCATGCCGTCAAAGATGTTAGGCGTTTTGACGTGTGGGTTGTTGATGGCCTCGTTATAGGCCCTGGCAATAGACGCGCGGGTGTCATTCTCGTGCTCCAAGTAGCGTAATTTGACCCTAAGCATGGCGGCCTGAATCTCGTCGAGTCGGCAGTTATATCCCTGATAGATATTATGGTAGCGCCTGTCTGACCCGTAATTGGCTAGCGCCTTGACGGTTGCAGCGAGAGTTTCATCGTTGGTCACTACTGCGCCACCGTCTCCGAGTGCTCCCAGATTCTTTGTCGGATAAAAACTGATTCCGGCGGCATCACCCAGTCCTCCTGTAACAAAAGTGCCGTTCAGACCAGCGATAGGGCTCATGGCTCCGATGGCTTGAGCATTATCTTCGATGATGCGCAGATCGTGGTCACGTGCGGCCTGCATGAGCGCATTGTCCCAGCATGGCGTGCCATAGAGGTGCACAGGCATGATGGCACGGGTGCGCGGTGTGATGAGTTGCTGCAACAGTTGTGTGTCAAGATTCATGGTTTCCTCGCTCACATCACACAGAATTGGCACAAGGGCATTGTCGCTGATGGCCAGCACACTGGCGACATAAGTGTTGGCTGGCACGATGACCTCATCACCATCACGCATGACGCCTAATTCCTTGTAGGCGCGCAAAATGAGCCGTAGTGCGTCCAGGCCATTACTCACCCCCACACAGTGCTGCGTTTGGCACACTTGGGCTATTTCTTCTTCAAGCAGTTCGGTCTGGGTGCTGTGAAGATACCGTCCGCGTTCAATTACCTCACATGCAGCGGCTTTGAGTTCGTCGATATATGGCTGGTTGGCGATGGCCAGGTCAAGGAATGGATATTGTTTCATCGTGCTGGTGATAGCTGTTATTCTTTATTAATGTCTTTCAGTTCAAGAAAATGCTGGTAATCTCTGACGTAGTCGTCCTCCTCATAGTGGTGGGACGCAAGGGCCAGGCATACTGAGCCCGAAGAGAAATTCTGTAGCGTGCGCCAAATGCCGGGCACGACAAGCAATCCCTGATAGGGGCGGTTAAGGGTATAGGTGCGCTTGTCCATGCCATCGTCGATCGTGACGTCAAAACTTCCGCTGATGGCAATAATGAACTCGTGGCATGTATAGTGGCTGTGGCCTCCTCGTTCTGCGCCGCCAGGCACATCGTAGATGAAGAACGTGCGTTGGATGTCGTACGGCAGGTCGGTGCCGTTGTTTACTGCTGTGAGGCTTCCGTTGGCATGATGATGCTTTTCAAGGGTGATGATTCGGCAATCTTTGATGTGGGACTGCCGGTGGATGCGGATTCTTTCTTGTTCGGTACTATTCATTGTGTTGATTTTTTAGGCTCTTGAATTGTTCAAAATTGGCTATGTAATCGTCGGGGTCGTATAAGGTGCTGGTCAGAATCAGCGCCACTGAATTGGTGGAGAAATTATCGATGTGTCGCCATGTCATCTCAGGGACAAACAGGGCAATTTGGGGACGAGCCAAGTGGAAAACCGTTTCGTGGGAGCCATCGTTGACAACCACGTCAAAGCTGCCGCTAAGTGCTAAGATGAGTTCCTGCTGGTGCCCGAAAGCATGCCCGTCGCGCCACATGCCGCTGGGCACATCATAGATCCAATAGTTGCGCATGACCTTGAATGGCACGTCTTGCCCACTCTCAATAAAGGTGAGATTCCCACGCGGGTCATTGATCTTGGGTAACTCGATGAGATGGGCCTGTTGCAGGTCGTCAAATTCCATTTTGAGCAAGTTTGATTAAGTATTGGCCGTAATGGTTCTTCTTCATGGGCTCGGCGAGCGCAAGCAGTTGTTCGGCCGTGATCCATCCCTTGCGGAAGGATATCTCCTCAAGGGCTGCTACCTGAACTCCCTGCATGTTGATGATGGTGCCAATGAAGTTAGAAGCATCGGCCATTGAGTCGCTGGTACCCGTATCAAGCCATGCAAAGCCGCGGCCTAGTGTCTGAACATGAACCCGGTCTTGACGCAGGAATTCTTGGTTGACGGTGGTGATTTCAAGTTCTCCACGAGCACTGGGCTTGATGTGCTTGGCGATTTCCACAACGTCGTTGGGATAGAAGTAGAGTCCGGTCACGGCATAGTTGCTCTTGGGATGCTCTGGCTTCTCCTCCAGACTAGTTGCTTTGCCGTGTTCGTCAAAGGCCACCACGCCGAAGCGCTCTGGGTCCTTGACGGCGTAGGCCCACAAGGTGCTGATGTTTTGTTCCTCGGTGCGTTGCACGGCATCGAGCAGCATGCGTGTGAAACTCTGGCCATAAAAGATGTTGTCGCCCAGCACCAGGCAGACGCTGTCCTTGCCGACAAACTCTTCTCCGATGATAAACGCTTGTGCCAGACCCTCGGGACGGGGTTGCTCGGCAAATTCAAAATGCACGCCGATTTCTTCGCCAGTACCGAGTAACCTGCGGAACATGGGCAGGTCTTGAGGCGTGGATATAATCAGAATGTCACGGATGCCTGCAAGCATGAGCACCGAGATGGGATAATACACCATCGGCTTGTCATAAATGGGTATAAGCTGCTTTGAGATACCCTTGGTCACCGGGTAAAGCCTTGTTCCCGAGCCACCTGCCAGTACGATTCCTTTCATATTGTCTATTTTATGTTACTTTCTTAATAACGGTTTTGAAATTGCGAAGATACATCTTTTTTCAGTACACACCAAGTATTCTATCGGAAATTTGGAAATCAAGTGCCGCTGGAATCCATTTTAAATGCGCAAGTCCGAGGTATATATCAATCACTTTCAGCTTCAGCCTAAGATTACTGCGATAAAAGGTAGCGGTAATTGCTGGGGTAGGGGCACTAAATGGGGTTGCGGATTGTTATTTCAGAGGGGTTATTGCGTGAGAAATCGTCGGTTTTGAGGCTCAAAGTGTCAAAAAATCTAAATAGGGCTAAATAAATTGAACATTTGTTATCATTTTATGATGCAAGCGTGACATATTTGCAGTACTTTTGCAGGCGTAAAAGAGATTGTTTAATCGTTTATACAAACCAATAAATATAAGTACAATGACTGACAATAAGAGTTACCTGGAGCAGATGAGGCTTACCTATAGGCCTAAGCTGCCCGTTACGCTTAGGTGCCCCGTCCGTGCGGTCGAGGGTGAACCTACGCAGTCGGTGGCCGATCAAGAAGCCATCAAGTCCCTGTTCCCCTGCACCTATGGTATGCCCCAATTGACCTTTGAGCGCGACGACTCCGCCATGCCTCCCGAGAAGCCCTTCAACGTGGGTGTTATCCTCAGTGGTGGTCAGGCTCCTGGTGGCCACAATGTGATTTGCGGCCTCTATGACGGCATCAAGGCGCTGAACAAGTACTGCCGCCTGTATGGTTTCCTGGGCGGTCCTAATGGACTGGTGAAGCATCGTTACATCGAAATCACGGGCGACCTTATCGAGCAGTACCGCAACACCGGTGGCTTTGACCTTATCGGTTCTGGACGCACCAAACTCGAGAAACCCGAACAGTTTGAGGCAGGTCTTGATATCCTGCGTGAACTCAAAATCACGGCTGTTGTCATCATTGGTGGTGACGATAGCAATACTAATGCAGCAATCCTGGCCGAGTACTACAAGGCCCACGATTCAGGCATTCAGGTAATCGGTGTTCCCAAGACTATCGACGGTGACCTCAAGAACGAGCACATCGAGACCTCATTCGGTTTTGACACCGCTACCAAGGTGTATAGCGAACTGATTGGCAATGTGGCACGCGACTGTAACTCTGCCAAGAAATACTGGCACTTCATGAAACTGATGGGACGCTCAGCGTCACATATCGCTCTGGAGTGCGCATTGCAGACCCGCCCCAACTACTGCATCATCAGTGAGGAGGTAGAGGCTCGCAACAT